>JANQKN010000192.1 GCA_028281065.1 Flavobacteriaceae bacterium
GCGTATCTGGCTCAGCGTCTCTACCCCCGAGCACGGGATGCAGAAGCAGGCACTTGTTGCCTTCGACCCCGTTGCCACCGAGGGGATGGACCCCGGCTACGACAGCCGCAGGCTGGCCACGGTGGTGTCGCTGTACACCCACCTTGCGGACGGCACGCAGCTCGGCATCCAGACCCTGGGCGAGTTTGACAGCGGTGCAACGGTACCCGTCGGTTTCTCGACGCTGATCGACGCGGAGACGGAGTACAAGATATTCATAGGCAACCTGGAGGGGCCGCAGCTCACCGATTCCGGTGTGTACCTAGTGGACAACCTCACGGGGGCTGTGCACGACCTCAAGGCGGACTCCTTTACCTTCAGTACGGGCATGGGGACCTTCCACAACCGTTTCACGCTTCAGTTCACCCCGAACATCCTTGGGGCGGACGATGCCATATTGGAGAGCATAGCGGTGTACCCGAATCCTACCACGGGGGAGGTGAACATCGTATCGCCGCACACGTCGATCCAGGAGGTCGAGGTACACGATTTGATGGGCAGGGCTGTGACCACCCTTGTCGGAGACGGTACGCAGTTGCAGCGGCTGGACCTTTCGGGCCTCAACAGTTCGGTGTACTTCGTTACGGTGACCACCGACCAGGGGACCCTGACCAAGAGGATAGTGAAGAAGTAATTCAATCTAAATCATATAGAAAAGCCTTGATGAAAATCAGGGCTTTTTTTGTGCCCTTTCAAAATATTTCCAAAAAGATATAGTTCTTATGCTATGAAAAGACTGATACTTATCATTTTAGTACTGGGTGTTTTTTCCTATTTCTTTTTTACAGAAAAAGGACAATTGGTGAAAAATGTAGCGGTAAGTTACGTTACCACCCCGGACTATCTCAACAAAGATGGACTTACAGTCTCCGATAGGATTACTGTTCCAGAGGGGTATACCCGAGCAGTGTATAATGAAGGGAGTTTTCAGAATTTTATTCAGAATTACCCTTTAAAAGAATTTGGTGCGCAAGTGATTAATTACGATGGCAATCCTTATGTATATCAAGGAGGGCATGTGGGGATATTCGATCTGTCGGTTCCTTCCAACGGACTTCAGCAATGTGCAGATGCGCTCATACGATTGCGCTCGGAATATCTGTGGGAGCAGGATAGAAAAGGTGAGATTGGCTTTAATTTTACTTCTGGGGATTATTGTTCCTGGAAGAAATATGCGGAAGGGTATCGTCCCAAAGTGGATGGTAATAAAGTTGCTTTTCATAAAACAGCTACGCCCAATGCTTCCAAAGAGAATTTCTATAGGTATTTGAACCTCATTTTTACCTACTCGGGGACGCTTTCGTTATACCATGAATTGCCCAAGGTAACTGCTTTAGAGAATGTTGAAGTAGGGGATATGCTCATCTACCCTGGAAGCCCCGGTCATGTAATTGTGGTGGCGGACAAAGCCGAGAATGATAAAGGGGAAAAAATCTTTATTTTTGCACAAGGGAATACACCTGCGCAGAGCGTTCATATGTTGAAAAACCCAAATGACAGCTCGTTAAGCCCTTGGTATGAAATTACATTGGGTGAACGTTTGGAGATTCCCACCTATTATTTTGAAAACGTCCAGTTTGTCCGATTTAAATAATGAGCAAACCACTTACCGAACAAGAACTGCATAACCTAGCCATGAACATTGTGGGAAAGGATCTGGAATCTCAAGGATTTGAATTTTTGGGAGTGAATTCCAAACTAAAAAAGGATCCTCAATTTGTAGCCTTAAAGGATAAAAACCTCCATTTTGTGATTGTTCGGGCCATTTCCTATCCGCAGGATGCCAATGTGTACGATCCTATTTTTATGCAAACCATAAAAGAGCACGCCAATAAATTTGATGCAAAAACGTATTATGCCGGCGTAGGGTTGGGGCATGGAAGCGACTATGCAAAGCCAGTTATAAAAGACGAAGATTATACATTACTATACAACGGTTTACAAGAAATTAAATAATGATGAAAAAATTACTCTATACCCTTCTTATCGTAGCTTTTGTTTCCTGTGAGGAAAAACCAAAAGAACCAAAACTAGCCACGTTGCAAGGGGATGCTTTTGGAACCACCTATGCCATTAAATACTTTTCGGTAGATGAATTGAATGTAGAAAAAGGAATCGACTCCATCCTTCATGCGGTAAACAAATCGGTAAGTACGTATATGCCCAATAGTGACATTTCTAAGATCAACAATGGAGATTCTACAGTTGTGGTCGATAAAACCTTTAGAAGGGTGTTTCAGATTTCGGAACGAGTGTATAGGGAATCCGACGGATATTTCGATCCTACGATTGGGGTCTTGAGAAATGCCTACGGTTTTGGAGACGAAAAGCCTTTGAAAACCATCGATAGCCTCACTTTGGATTCGTTGATGCAGTATGTAGGCTTCAAAAAAGTAAAGCTAACCAAAGAAGGAATCGTAAAGAAGGAAAACCCCCATATCTATTTCGATTTTAACGCTGTAGCCAAAGGGTATGGGATTGATCTTTTGGGGAAATACCTAGAGTCCCAAGGGATTAAAAACTATCTAATTGAATTGGGTGGTGAACTTCGAGCCAAAGGAATTAATGTAACAAAACAACAACCTTGGGTAGCTGGGATAGAAAGGATAGATTCCAGTGTGAAGGACCGTGCATACGATATCACCATCCACTTAAAGGATATGGCCATGGCGTCTTCGGGGAATTATCGAAAATTCCGTGTCGATTCCACGACGGGTAAGAAATACGTACACACCATTAATCCCCTTAGTGGAAAAGCGGAGCAATTGTCCATTACCAGTGCTACGGTATTGGCTCCAACATGTGCAGAAGCTGATGCATATGCCACTGCGTTTATGGCTATGGATATTGGCAATGCCAAACGGCTTATTAAGGAAATAGTGGATGTGGAAGGTTATTTTACCTACATAAACGCTAGGGGTGAGCCTAAGTATTTTATGTCTGGAGGGTTTGTTAATCTAGTGAATAAAAACTAGACCTAGTAAGGCTTCGAGTGTTTTTGTAAAAAACGTATCGAGAAGCCGTCTTCTTTATTTATAACAAACAGGTAGTAATTCCCCTTTGGGAAGACGATATTGTTCGATGGTTTCTTCAGAAAAGTTCTGGGTGTAATCTACGGCTTCTACCCGAAAACCAATCGACCTCAATTTGTCGAAATAGTCCATTCCATAAACCCTAACGTGGTCGTATTGACCAAATATCCTAGCCCGTTCCTTGGGATCTGTGATGGAATCGTCTTCGAAAGTGGTTTCACGCTCCCTTTCGTAAGGAACCTGAAGAATGGCACATCCGCCTGGAGCCAACACCCTGTGTAATTCCTGCATGGCTTTGGTATCATCTGGGATGTGTTCCAAAACATGATTACAAATGATGAAGTCATAACTGTTATCCTTAAAAGGAAGGTTACAGATGTCTGCCTTTACATCGGCTATGGGTGAATACAGATCCGTTGTGGTGTATTCCAGATTGGTAAGCTTTTTGAATTTTTTTAAAAAGGCCTGCTCGGGAGCAAAGTGTAGCACTTTCAGCTTTTTTGAAAAGAAGGGAGTTTCGTTGGTAAGGTACAACCAAAACAGACGGTGGCGTTCCAACGAAAAGGTGCCCGGGGCCAAAACGTTCTCACGCACATTTTCATAACCATAAGGGAGAAACTTACGATAGGATTTTCCGTCTATGGGATCGGTGTATTTTTTTCC
>JANQKN010000032.1 GCA_028281065.1 Flavobacteriaceae bacterium
TTTGGAAGAAAGCATTAACGATAAAAAGCGTTTGATGCACTCTATTTTCCACGAGATAAAATAGATACTGTTAAATAATAGTTTAACCCTAGTGCTCCCACTGGGGTTTTTTTATATTTGGTGTCTTCACAATTTCATGCTTATGACACCAGGAATAGACTACAACACGTATTACGAGCGCTACATTGTATTAACAGGCGAAGGGACTATTGGCAACCAGTTGGAAAAAGGGCTGGGTGAGACCCAATCTTTTTTTCGGAATATACCCTCAGAAAAACATGAATATCGTTACGAAGAAGGGAAATGGACCCCTAAGGAGATTTTGTTGCACATCGTAGATACCGAGCGGGTTTTTGCCTATCGTGCTCTCCAGTTTGCCCGTGCGGAGAATGTAGTCTTAAAGGGTTTTGATCAGGATGAGTTCGCAAATAATGCAAAACCTGTGGACCGATCTATGGATGAATTGTTGGATGAATACACGGCAGTGCGGCAATCTACCTTGCTTATGGCTAAAAGTTTTTCGGAAGAAACCCTTAAGAGACGGGGCGAGGCAAGTGGTTCCTCATTATCGGTCACGGCAGCATTGTCCATTATTTGTGGGCATGAAGTACACCATACCAACATTATAAAGGAAAGGTACTTGTAAAGACTAACCCTGTTCTTCTTCTAAATTCTTTTCAGGAAGCTCACTAACGGAGTCATTGAAACCAGTATCTGGTTGATCGTCCAGGCCAAAGTTTGCCATGGAGTTTACTAGGCTGGAGCTCACTTTTACCAAATAGATGGTTTCTTTGGTACGCACCTCCACGGCTTCTACCGTTTGGTTTTTGGCATTCTTGAAAACAACGATGTGCTTGTCATCATATCCATCGGGATATTTCTCAACAAGTAAGGAAAGAATTTCGGGTGTTAACTTTTTATAATCAACAATAACTCTTTTCATTTTTGGGGTGTGATGGTTGAATGGAACATTAAATATAATACGGAATCACTAAAATTGAAAATCCCTGTAAAAATTAAATGCTCTGTGAATGAGGTCATTAGGTACAGTGCAATTCAGTTTGTGCTTTCCTATGTCTTCCAAAAGTACAAATTGAATGCTTCCGTGCGAGTTTTTCTTATCGAAGATTAACAATTTAATAATCTCTTCGATCTCGTGCTCCGAAAAGGACTCTTTTGCGTAATGTTGACATATGAATTTCGTTACTCTCTGAAGTGTTTTTTCAGGAAAGGAGAACATTTCATAAGAAATGTAATTGGCCAAAATCATCCCTATGGCAATGGCTTCACCATGGAGTAGGGTCCTTCGGTCTGCCTCTAAACAATAGGATTCTATAGCATGGCCCAAAGTATGCCCATAATTAAGGGTCTTTCTCAAGCCTTTCTCAAACGGGTCTTCTGTAATCACCTCGTTCTTTATACAAATGGAATCCCAGATGAGTCCCTCTAGCATGTCGGATTGGGTTTTGTCAATTTGCACGACCCTTTCCAGATATGCTTCAGAATGGATCAACCCGTGTTTTATCATTTCTGCCATACCGCTTTTAAACTCAGCATCGGGCAAGGTGGTTAAGAAATGAGTGTCTATCAAAACACTGTGTGGGTTCTTTATGATCCCTATTTGGTTTTTAAGGGTTCCTAAATCCACCCCGTTTTTTCCACCCACGGCTGCATCAACCATGGACAATAGGGAAGTGGGGATGTTTATGAATTCCATTCCCCGTTGGTAGGTACAAGCCACAAAACCGCCTAGGTCGGTTACCACGCCACCTCCCAAATTGATCATAAGGGAGTTTCTATCGGCACCCTTTATCGACAGTTGCCCCCATGCCTCGGTGCAGGCAGCAATATTCTTGTAGCGTTCCCCTGGAAGAAGCGTAAGGAATTCGAAAGCATACTCCCCGTTAAAATGACTTAGGAAATAAGGCAAACACAATTCCTGAGTGTGCAAATCGGTAAGGATAAATATCTTGGAGGGGTTTAATTCCCGTATGATTTTTGCTAGCTGATCCCAGCCATCCTGTCCTAAATACACAGATCCTCTGTCCTTTATGATTTTTTTCTGCATAACCAAAATTTGGGCCGATTGAGATACCAAATCTAAGTATATTTGTGAGGATATTTATACTTAAATGACAACAAAAAGACTTTTCGACAATACGGAGATTGCTTTCAAGCTCAAGAACGATTCCCAATTGGAACGTGCCTATTTTTTGTTCAAAATGATTTCTAAGGAACCTTTGGTTCGCATTGGTACCGCAGCGACCAAGTTTGCCCTCAATATCAATTTGCCTGTAGAAGGGTTGATACGTTCTACGGTGTTCGATCATTTTTGTGGAGGCGTAAACGAAGAAGACTGTATGCCTGTGGTCGACAACCTGTCCGATGCCGACGTTTATTCCGTATTGGACTATTCGGTAGAAGGGAAGGAAGAAGAAGCGCAGTTCGATGCGACTATGGAAAAGGTAATAGAGCTTACGTATTTTGCCAAGGAGAAGGATGCCATGCCATTTTCTGTATTTAAGCCTACGGGTCTGGGACGGTTCGAAATCTGGCAGAAAATCACCGAAAAGCAACCGCTAACTGAAAGTGAAACCCAAGAATGGGAGCGAATTGTAGCGCGATACGATAGGATTTGCCAAGTGGCCCATGAGTGCGATATCGCTTTGCTAATCGATGGGGAAGAAACCTGGATGCAGGATGCTGCTGACGATCTTTGCGAGCGGATGATGGAAAAGTACAATAAGGAAAAACCCATTGTTTTCAATACCTTACAGTGCTATCGTTGGGATCGATTGGAATACCTAAAGGGAATTCATGCCCGTGCTAAGGAGAAAGGCTATAAGCTGGGCTTTAAAGTGGTGCGGGGTGCTTATATGGAAAAGGAGAACGATCGGGCCGAAGAGAAAGGCTATCCTACGCCCATCTGTAAAAACAAACAGGCCACGGACGATCATTTCAATAGTGTGGTCAACTATATTTTGGATCATTTAAACGATGTGTCCCTTTTCTTTGGGTCGCACAATGAACAAAGTACCTACCTAGCCATGGAAGTGATGGAAGCCAAAGGTTTGCTGCGAAACGACTCCCGGGTTTGGTTTGGGCAATTGTACGGAATGAGCGATCATATAAGTTATAACCTAGCCGTAGCAGGCTACAACGTAGCCAAATACATTCCCTTTGGCCCTGTAAAGGATGTGATGCCTTACCTTATCCGTAGGGCAGAGGAGAACACTTCCGTAGCGGGCCAAACCAGCCGTGAGTTGGATTTGCTGAAACGGGAAAAACAGCGCCGCGGGCTTTAAATCCCTATTGCGTAGCTACCCGTACAGCCAATTGCTCGCTTCCTTTCTCGAACAAGCGCAGTACATATTCTTCGGTTCGCTCATTGGCAGAGCCATAATTGTATTGTACCAAGCAACGCAGGAAAACCGGTTTGTTGTTGTCTTGGGTTCGGTTGCCCAAATACTTGGCATTTACAAGCCAAACACCCTTGTCACCACCTGCTATTTCAAACTCTTCTTGAGAATACCCTTTTATCTGCTCGTCCAATAATCGATTTTGGTTTTCGGTGGTATGTTTCCAGGTGACAAATTCCCTCTTGGGGTTTACAAAGGTCAATTCGAAATCGGCATCCCAATCGCTCCAATCGAAGACGATACGGGCATCCAAGGGTTCTTTCTTAAGGTGGGATACTTCAATTTTGCTCAATTCCAGTGCATCCTTATGATCTTCCACCAAATTCCTTATTTCCTGATGGGCGGTTTTCTGAACGGGCGTAAAATCCAAATTGGGATTGGCAGCACCCTTGGTAATGGCCAAGAATAGATCCAAAGCTGCCTGAAAATTACCGTTATGCTTTTGGGCCTTAGCCAAGTCCATATAGCCCTGAACCCTGTTGGGGTGTTCGTGCACCATGGCTTTGGCAATATTAAGTTCCATATCATAGAACTTTTTTTCTTTGGCCTTAAACAGTAGGGAACGTAAGGCTCCAAAATCTTCCGAATGTTTTTCTAGAATGTTGTATCCAATGTTTTTGGCCAACTTTTGATTCCGAGTAGCGAAAAAATCGAAAGCATCTATATAGTAATTAGCCTCGTCGGTTTGCGAACCGCGCTGTTTTTGGTACAAAGAATAAGCAGCATCTGCATTGGATTCCTTAGCCAAGGCAGTAAGATACCCCTTGGTGTATTTTGGTGGGGGTTTTAAGGTTTTCTGGTATAGGTTTGCCTTCTGTGTCTTTTGGTTTTTACGGCGATCCTCGGCTTCTTCCATAGCAGCACGCCCTTTGGTTTTTATAAGGATTACGCCACTTGATCCTTCGGACCCGTACTGATTGGTTGCGGCAAACCCTTTTAAAACAGTTATATCCGCAATATCATTAGGGTTTATGAAGTCGGTAAGTTCTACTCTTCCTCCACTTCTAGAATCCGATCGAGCTATGGGTGCTCCGTCTATAATTACCAGAGGATAGTTGTTGTGAAACAGACTAGTAGCTCCACGTATAATGGATTGGCTCAAATCCTGATTTTGCCCACGCGTTACACCTGCAAACTTACCCTCGGTAGCGTCACTTACATTGCTTACGCCTTGGTTTAGGTCCTCTTGTTTTACCGTGGCTACCGAGTAGCCTATTTTTCGTTTTTCCCTGCGATCAAAACCAAAAGCAGCTTTTTCTTCCCCTTCTTCTTCAACCTCGTTTTTTAATACGACCTGTTGTAATTGAATCCCTTCGTTGCGAATCCACACATTCAGGTTCCTGTCCGCTGTCATGGTTTCTTCCATAGGCGGAAGACCTGGGGCCTCTACTACTAAAACGTCTCCGGGTTTGGCTGTAATCTGAAAAGTTCCGTCTTCTCCTGGGGCTATTTTGGTGCCAGAGCCTTTTATGGCTACGGATACTGTTTCAGGGATGACGTCATCGCCGTATACAGTTCCTTTATAAACAAGAGGGATGATAGGGGTCTTATCCACTTTTTCGGCAGGCGCTATGTTAATGAAGCGCCCTTTGTTGGACAATGCCAAAAACTGAAGACCCTTTAAGTCATGACCTACACTACTGTTTACCACATAAAGTGTTTTTCCAAGATTGGGAGTATCTTCCTCGATGTTTTCCATACCATCCGTAAACAGCAGGGTGGTTCCGTCCGCGTGTACATTGTTGAGGGTATGGTATCCAGAAGGACCGTCGTAAACGGCATTGGTTAATACTTTCTTTACAGGTGCCCAATTACCATCCGATATTAGAAAATCGTCCGATTTTGAATCTATTCCATTAAATTGGATGACCCGGGCCACCCTGTTGGGGTATTTCGAAAAGTATTTGTCCAGGAATTCCAACTCTTTGTCGAGAGTACGTTCTTGCATGGAAAGGGAAACATCCCACGCAATGGTTACTTTTTCTTGGGAAAAGACGGAAAGTGTCCCAATTAAAAACAGGATATATAGCAGTTTGTTTTTCATCTTTCGAGGGTTTTCACTAAATGTACTAAAGATCGGCTAGAAAGTGTGTTGTCAATCTGTTAAGATTCCTATGCTTCTTAAACCGTAGGACACTACTATTAAGTTGATTGTAAGGGCTATAGGTTGGGGTTGTAATCTACGGGCAAACTGTTTCCGATACGTTCCAAATAAAGGTGCCCATCGAGGAACAGGCTGTTTGCAGGCTGATAACTTCCGTCTGGGAACACCGCGAGTGGAACTTTAATGTTGAGTTTCGTGATACGGGTTTGTTCGTTTTTGCGCTTGTACTCCAAAAGGAAGTTACGCTTGAATGTTACGATATATCGGTCTTTTTTAGGAGCGATATCGAATACTCGATATGCGTTAATTGGCGAACTGCT
>JANQKN010000033.1 GCA_028281065.1 Flavobacteriaceae bacterium
AACAATTTGAACAAACAAGGGAGATTGAACGAATGCTTTCCAGTTTTATTCAAAGTATAAAGAATAATCAATAAAACTTTACAAAGTTGCAGAGTTACACAGATGCAAAATTGTAAAGTTTTATTGATTATTCTTTATACTTTGAATAAAACTGGAAAGCATTCGTTCAATCTCCCTTGTTTGTTCAAATTGTTTGGTATAATCGGTTTTATTTATGAATTCTAGCCTAAAAGCTATTTCCAACTGGGTTTGTGTTTCAAAGAGAGAAGCCATTGCAATATTTAAAAATCGGATGAAATCATTTTTTGAATTTCTTCCATATCCTTCAGCAATGTTACTTGGGATAGAAATGGCACTCCTTTTTAATTGAGAAGTTAATCCAAATTGTTCTTCTTTTGGAAAGGTTTTAAGTAAGGGATAAAGTTCAGTGATAAAGTCCATGGACTTTTGCCAAACCAACAATTTTTTAAAAGTATGATTTCTGTTTTCAGTCAACTTTTCTACTTTGCCTCCCTGCTACTTTGTCTCTTTGTTACTTGATAACTAGTTCCAATTTTCGTTAAAATCCAGATTGTCGTAATCTTCAGGATTAAAATCAAGATCATCATCGTAATCGTCCCCTTCCCCTTCAGTATCATCGGCTACAAACTCCTTTTCTGGGGCTTCTTCAGGGATCTGTCCGTGGGCAAACATAAGATTGGGATAGGTACGCCCTTCTTCGTATTCGGCAATTTCGGCCAATTCTACCAAAAAGGTCCACATATTGAAGAAATCGTATACATAGATGAGCTTGGTTTGGTCTTCATCCACTACATCTTCCAACAGGGTTTCGTTCATAACGCGAACACTTCCAGGTTCATCGCTCATGTCGAACAGGGCGATTTCTTCCCCTTGTTCCCAAAGGTCGTTGCTTATGTAAAAGGAAGCCATTTCCTGTCCTCCAAATCCAAACGATTGGGTAATGGTGTTATGGAGGTCCTCCAGGGTGTTGGATGCTTCGATCTCGATATCCCGAAAAACATCTTCGTGTGTATCCAATATGGCTCTAAATCGATAGATCATTTATACTGAAAATTTGGACGGCAAAGGTACGATATATTCCTGTCTCTTAGAAAGGGGCAAATGTATTTTTTGAAACGCTATTTGCTGAAACGATGTAACGTAAATGTCATAGCGGCCAATAGGAAGAAAGCCATTACTTGATGCATAACCCCCAACCAAACAGGAACGCTTAGTAAAAGTGTGAATATTCCCAATACAAATTGAACGATAACAAGCGCTACCAGTAGTTGAACCCCTTTTAATTGGTACATGGTAAGGGACAATTTTCGACTTTTGTAGGCAATAATCCCGATGATGGCAACCACTAGGTAGGCCAAATAGCGATGTACGAATTGGACTCCGCTCTTACCTTCCACAAAGTTCTTCCAAACGGGTTCCTGTTCTATGGTGACGGTTTCGTGAATAAGTTTCCCATCGCTCATCAATGGCCAATGGTTGTGGATCCAACCTGCATCCAACCCAGCTACAAAGGCTCCGTAGATAATCTGAAGAAGTAAGATTCCCATACCCCAACGGATGAGGTTGCGAAAGCGTTTTTCCACTACTTTCCTTTCAGGAAATATAAGGTCCAAAGCTACCCAAAGGGTATATGCAAAGGTTATGAAAGCTGTGGTAAGGTGCATGGCCAATCGGTAATGGCTTACATCGGGACGGTCCACCAAACCACTTTTTACCATATACCAACCTAAAAACCCTTGAAAAGCCCCTAACCCAAGCAGGATAATACTTTTCCTGATGGTAGGTTTGGATAGTTGTTTGCGAATAAGAAAATACACAAAGGGGATGAAGAATACCAACCCGATGAGTCGTCCGATCACCCTATGGATCCATTCCCAAAAATAGATGTCCTTAAAGTCTTCGAGCGTAAAATTGTAGTTTATTTTTTGGTATTCGGGATATTGCTTGTAGAGCTCAAAGGCTTCTTGCCATTCGGCTTCGTTCATAGGAGGCAAGGTTCCTGAAATAAGTTTGTAATTGGAAATGGAAAGCCCAGAATGGGTAAGACGGGTAATCCCCCCAACCACAACCATAATAAAGATTAGTACACATCCCGTTAATAGCCAGTAGATTACTTTTTTGTTGTCTTTCATTTTTTAGAGTTTCAAAGTTGCAGAGTTTCAAAGTTGCAAAGTTTCAGAGCTACAGAGTTTGAGATTTTATCTCTTTGTGTCTTTGCTACTTTGTCACTAACCCTCGACTTCTTTTAATCCAATTTCGTGTCCTTTATTAAGCATGTATTCCCGAGCTGCTTCATATTCGTTGGGAATTTCCCCTTCCAAGATCGCTTCTTTAATAGCATCCTTGATAACACCAATTTCCCGGCAGGGCTTTAGTCCGAAGGTTTTCATAATCTCTTCCCCGGTGACGGGAGGTTGGAAATTTCGGACGCGGTCGCGTTCTTCTACTTCTACAATCTTTTGCCGTACGAGCTTAAAATTATTGTGGTATTTCTTGAAACGCTTGGGGTTTTTGGTAGTGATGTCTGCTTCACAAAGGGTCATAAGATCTTCTACATGATCTCCTGCATCGAACACCAACCGCCGTACAGCACTATCGGTTACATCGGTAGCCAAAACAATGGGGCGGGAACTCATCAATACCATTTTCTGAACAAACTTCATCTTTTCGTTCAGGGGCATCCTTAGGCGTTTAAACAGCTTGTAGACCATTTTGGAACCCACAAATTCATGACCGTGAAAGGTCCATCCTGTTTTTTTGTCGAAACGTTTGGTAGGTGCTTTTCCTATATCATGCAACAGAGCAGCCCATCGCAACCATAGGTTGTCGGTGGTTTGTGCAATATTATCCACAACTTCCAACGTGTGCCAAAAGTTATCCTTGTGGCGTTGCCCTTCTTTTTCCTCAATTCCCTTTAGAGCCATAAGCTCAGGGAATATGTGTGGAAGTAAGCCTGTATTGTGCAAAAGAGTAAACCCAATAGAAGGTACGGGTGCTGCCAATATTTTATGGACTTCGTCCACAATGCGTTCCCTAGAGATGATTTTAATGCGGTCCGCATTCCGTTTAATGGCTTCCAAGGAATCTTTTTCAATTTCAAAATTAAGCTGTGTCGCAAAGCGAATGGCGCGCAGCATACGCAAAGGGTCGTCGCTATAGGTAATGTCTGGGTCCAAAGGGGTTCGGATGCATTTGCTTTTCAAGTCCTCTATACCGCCAAAAGGATCTAAAAGAGCTCCATAATCTCCTTCGTTAAGACTAATAGCCAGAGCATTTATGGTAAAATCCCTTCGGTTCTGGTCATCTTCCAAAGTGCCACCCTCAACAGCAGGGTTGCGACTGTCTTCTTGATAGCTTTCTTTTCGGGCCCCTACAAATTCCAATTCTATATCCTGGCTTTTAAGCATGGCTGTGCCATAGTTTTTGAATATGGATACTTTCGGCTTATTGGGGAGTAGGGAAGAAACCTCTTTGGCCAAATCGATACCACTTCCTATGGCAACGATATCCACATCTTTGGCATTACCGCGCTCTAAAATATAATCACGCACAAAACCTCCAATAACATAACAATCTACTCCTTGGACGGAAGCAGCTCTCGATATGGTATTGAAAATAGGGTGTTGGAGTGCGTTTCTATAATTGGGAACTGTAGACATTAATCTCGGATGACCTTGACCGTTCCATCGTTTTTCAGTTTAATGATAGCCGATGGTTTCGCGGGCTTTTTATTCGTTTGCAAATTTACGACATAGTCCACGCCCTCCAAAATCTCGGGACTTATTTCTTTAAAGGTGGCGGGTGTTTTATCACCACTTACATTGGCCGAAGTAGAAACAATCGGCCTTCGGAATTTGCGGAGCAGTTTTCTGCAAAATTCGTCCTTGGTAACCCGTATAGCCAAAGAGTTGTCATCTGCGATCAGGTTTTCGGCTACCCGTATGGGTTTGTCATAAATAATTGTAGTGGGTTTTGCCGCATACTTTAGGATGTCGTAGGCAACTTCGGGAACGTCTTCCACATATTGATTGAGCATCTTAAAATCGCTTACCAAGCAAATAAGAGCCTTGCTTTCTGCTCTTTTTTTCAATTGATAAACAGCCTGTATGGCATCTTCGTTGGTAGCATCGCAACCAATACCCCAAACCGTATCGGTAGGATAAAGAATAAGTCCGCCTCTCTTTAATACCGTGATGGCCTTTTCAATTTGCTCGTACATGCCTTATTAGTTTGAATCCCCAAAGATAAGCTGTAAATAGTTTTGTTTTTGATGATCGAACGTCCATTTAGGATCTTGATAATACTCTTTTTTGATTTTTTCTATGTTTTCGAACAGTCCGTCCATGTTCTTGTAATCATAAAAAATCGCATTTTCCTGAAAGTCGGGGATGTCATTAAAGGATTGCTCCATGAGCAATGGAATGCGGTACCCAAAGGCCAGGTTGTAACTCCCCGATATTTTGTATTTCCTAAAACGCTCGAAAAAAGCATTGTTGGGATGAATCAACGGTAGGATATAATCACTTTGCTTTATGTAATCGTGGAAAAGCTCGTTGGAGATAAACGCATCGAAAAACACAAAGTTCTGGGCAGTAGGGTATTGTTTAGCCCTCTCTATAAATGCCTTGGCTTCTTCGTCTTCGGGCCTTCCCAGGAAGATGATTTTTACGTGCTTTGGTAGGTTCCAGTCTTCAAACACACTGTAATCCCGCTTGTTTTGTGAAATCACCCCAGGAACGGTGATCCAGATTTCTCCTTCGGGTTTTTCCAAACGATTAGGGTATTCAGGAAAAAAAATGGGGTAGTAGGTGCCTACTTTTTTGGTGGTTAGGTTTTCAGCAAGGATGTTTTGGGTCACAAAGTCGTTAAGGGTAAGGTAGGTGTCAATCCTTTTGGTGACTTTCCTTTGCTTCTTTTTTTCGAATAGGTTGTGTGCATTGTGAAGCGTACCCACCATTTTGATTCTCTTGGGAAACGGAAAAGAAATAAGCTTTATGATGTTGCTTTCCGCGCTGTTAAAAATTACTGTGGAAAATTTTCCCTTTACAATCTTCCGCCAAGTGGAAAACCAACTCTTATATTTTTTGGTTTTGGAGCTGAGGTCTAGGTAAACAATCTCATGCAAATCGGGTAGGGAATCCACACGGGGTTGCAATGCAGCATGACAGAATAGGGTTACTTGCACGTCATCCCTTTTTAGGTACTGAATCTGACTGTACAGGCACTCATCGTGAAAGGCCCCAGCTTCTATGAGAGCCACTTTACGCATCGAGGATAGGTTGTTTATGTTTCAACGATTTGGACCTAGGCATACCCGCTAGGAGCAACTTAAAAAGTTTCCAGTACTTGGGCTTGAAAAGCGCTGAAAAAAAGTAACGGATGCAGAAATAAACCTGAACGATTTTGAGCCCAAAAAAACCAAAATGCTTCCGTAGGTAATAGAAGAGGGAGATTTTCTGTTCAATCTTCATGGTGATGTTGCTACTGGTACTGGCACTTTCGTAGTGTACATATTCCAAATGAGGGACAAGGTAAGCTACCAGGCCTTTTTTCTTTTTAAGTCTTCGGCTAAGATCGCTTTCTTCGTAGTAAAGGAAAAGTTCGGTATCGAAACCGCCCACTTCTGTAAAAGCTTGTGCATCCACAAACATAAAAGCACCTTGTACGTAATCCACTTTTAAGGGGGCATCATAGGTCTTTTTACGATTGGGATAACGTTTCGGATTGATGAATTCCAAGAACCCCCGCTTGAGGATTTCCCTGGCTGGGGAAGCAAAATGATCTATAGTCCGCCTAAATTGTTTGTCGTGATCCAACATCTGCGGGGAACACATCCCAGTATCAGGGTGCGTTTCCATAAAATGAACCAACTCCTTCAGGATATTAGGGCTTTCCATAAGGGTGTCGTTGTTTATAAAGGCATAATAACGACAGGGTTCTGCATGCTGTACTCCCAGCATATTTCCCCCGCCAAAGCCTGTGTTTTTTAGACTCCGAACCAATTTTACTTTAGGAGAATCGATAGTGGATAACCCTTCCTTGAGGATGGTATAGTTTTCTATGGAGGATGCATTGTCGGCTACCACGATTTCGAAATCGATGCTATCCTTGGTGTTTTCCAAAAGGGAGGATACACACTGTAGGGTGTATTTGCTGGTATTATAGTTAACAAGGATACAGCTTACATCTATCATGGTTGGAGTATGGCTTTCCAATTATCGGAAAGCGCTTCGATGGTATAGTTTTTTGATGCTTTTATGGCGTTGTTGGATTTTTCGCCCGTAAAGGATGAAACCGTCAACAGCTTTGCTAATGTACTTGTAATTTTTCCTTCTTCAAACAGATAGCCAAAGCTTTCGTCTATAATTTCTTTAGGGCCACTATGGGTAGTAGCTACAGGCAAGACCCCTTGGCTCATGGCCTCAATAATGATGATTCCGAAGAGTTCTTCCCATTTTTCGGTTTTTTTGGAATTCAACACCAAATATTGATGCGAAGCCAATTCCTTTTTTAGTGCTTCTTTACCTGCTACATACCCTTTGTATACAATGTTTGGATGGCTTTTGGAAGCCGATGCCACCTCTGGCGCCATTTTACCGTCACCAATAATGGTAAGGGTTGCATCTGATGTGGAAGTGAAAAAGTCCAACAACTCTTCAATTCCTTTTTCGGGGGTAAGTCTCCCAATGTAGATGAAGCTATTGCGTTTGCGTTCTTTTATTAATTGATTTTCAAAATCGGGATGCAATGCATGGTATACCACACTAACAGCTAATTTGGGGATTGTGTAATGATGGGTAAGCTGTGATTTTCCTTGTTCGTTTACGGTAAAAATGTGTTGGCAGTGATTTTCTAAAAACGATTTCCAGGCCTGCATGACCTTTGGGGTATTCTTTTTCTTCTTTGGGTGAAAATTGCCGTCCCAATAGGTCCAGGAGGTGTGGTAATACAGTTGATGTCCTTTTAGGACACGAAGCAGGGATTTTAGTTTGGGATCGAAAGGGGCAATGCCCAATACCACCTTTTTGTTTTTGGAAAAAATTAGGCTCAGCATGAATGCTGCATTGGTAAATTGTTTATTTACCAATTTCCAATTTCCTTTAATAATGCCTTTGTACCACTTGCTGAAAACAGAAAACTCACGATAGGCTATTTTATAACCATTTTTCGACGCAAGATGTTCTAATGCATAATAATGACTGGGGGCTCCATTTTTGTGTAGTACGTAGATCTTTTTTGGCATGCTTAGGCAAAGATCGAATATTTTTTTTAGCCTGTAATTCTGCTCTAGTGGGATTGAGTACAATTTGCTTCCAAAATACGGGATGAATTGTACGTAACTGTTTATTTTTGCGTTACTAATACATTCTAAAGATCGCTCATGGATTACCAAAACAAACCGGATGGGTATTTCGATACCGTTAGACACGAAATGGTAAAATACCTACCCAAAAATGCCAAGACGGTTCTTGATGTAGGATGTGGCACAGGAAGCTTTGCTTTGCATTTAAAGGAAAAGTTTCAGGTAGAAGCTTGGGGGATCGAATATGTGGAAGAACACGCCAGAGCAGCCGAAAAGGTATTGGATAAGGCTTTTGCTGGTCCCTGTGAGGATTATTTGGATGAGCTTCCCGATGGATATTTTGATGCCATTTACTTTAATGATGTGCTCGAGCACATGCTGGATCCCTACTCTGTTTTAGATAGAATAAAAGCTAAGTTAAGTCCAGATGGTGTGGTAATAAGCTCCATTCCCAATATTAGGTCGTACGATACTTTCATGAAATTAGCTGTAAAAAAAGATTGGAAGTACGAAAAAAACGGAATTTTGGATCACACCCATTATCGGTTTTTTACAGGCAAAAGCACTAAGAGGATGTATGAAGAATTGGGCTATGAAGTCTTAACCCATGAAGGAATCAATAAGACCAAGTCCCTTAGGCCTATTCTCTTCAATATCTTGGTATTGTTCACGCATATGGACATGCGCAACCTACAGTATGCTACAGTGGCGAAGGTAAAAACTTAGTTAAAGCTCTTCTTTTCCTATTTCATCTATTTCTTCATCGGCTGGCGAGTCATCATAAAAATGATGCCGTAGGGTGTATAATAGCCCCCCAATTAGCAATAAACTTATAAATGCAATTTTAATCCCCAGGTTATTATGTCCGTCTATATAAGGGAGAATCATAGCGTTTAAAAAGAAGAATAGTCTTCCTGGCAGGTATCGCAAACTATATACCAAGGCTAGGTATTTGGAATTGGTATACTTTATCAATAAAGAATCGATAGTAGGTGCCATAAGTATTTCTCCAGCTCCATAAAAAAGAAATGAAACAACGAGGAGAACGATACTCCCTTGAGAAACTACTTCTGGTAGAAAGAGAAGCACGACAAAAGACAATGCCATAAAAATAAACCCAAAGGATAGCTTCACAAATCTTTGAACGAAACTGTTGTACCATACAAATACCCCAATTACACCAAATAAAATCACAAAATACGATTGAAAGGCATTGGAAAAACTTGTGGGTACGATTTCTGAATACTCCCAGTAGATATCAAAAACTTTTGTGGTAGCATCAAAATTACCAATCCCGTTAAGCATCCAGAATAGTCCGCCAACAAAAAGTATAAATAGTAGATTGAGGTAATTATTGGAAAAAATCCCCCTTGCCTTGCTCGGTGTATAGGTTATGGAAAAGCTTTTGGTTTTGTATAATAGCAATGTTGCCGCCAGTACCGCCAAACCACTTAAAATAAAACCAAACTTATATCCAAAAAACTTTTCACTTAAATACGCAACTATCAAAATACCAAAAGCTGTACCAATGTTAGCGGCAATGTAATAAAGGGTCATTCGGCCATCCAAAATCTTGTTGTTTTTGGAGATGGTCTTTCCAAAAATAGAAAATAGGTTAGGACCAAACAGACCGCTACCCAAAATCACCAAACCCATTCCAAAATAAAGTGCCCACATGGTTTCAAGGCAAAGAACGAAAGTTCCCAACATAAAAGTAAGCCCACCAAAAAGACTGGCATTTTTATTACCCGAAAAGAAATCCCCCAGACAGGCTCCAATGATTTCAGAAAAAAGAAGAAATGTACTTACATATCCAAATATACTTATTGCTTTTTCCCGTGGAAGGTTCAAATTGCTATCAATCATATACAGCACAAGAATGGCCCTGAGTCCATAATACCCTCCTCTTTCTAAAAACCGGGAGGCAACATACAGATATACTTGTTTCGATTCTTCTTTAGCCATTGATGATTAATTAATTTTCCTATACAACAACCACAGGTTTACATACCGTTTAAAAACCGAAAAGGCATTGATGTAGGCTAGGATAAATCCTTCTTTCCCATCCAAGATGCCTAATCTTAGGATATATTGGTGCCAAAAGCGGTAAAAAGGGCGGAACAGAAAATGGTACAGATTCGGTTTCTTTTTCTTTTGGTAGAGCATTCGAGCTTGCAAGGCACTGTAGCGATGCAATTTGCCCGTATAATCGTCCAAGCTTTTATAGGTATGGTGTGGAAGGCGTGATTTCAATTTCCCCACGGATCCCGAAACATCCAAGGTTTCGTGTACCAGATTACCATTGTACTTTCCATATTCTTTGTGAAACACCCGTACGACCCAATCCGTCTGAAAACCACTGTATTTAATGCGTTTGCCCATAAAATGAAGTTGCCTTTTCACACTATAAGCTACGTGTTTTGGGTTTTTTAAGACACGCTGTATCTCTTGTGCGAGGGACTCGGTAATCTCTTCATCGGGATCGAAAAAAAGCACCCAGTCGTTTGTTGCTTGGGCAATAGCAAAGTTTTTCTGCTCACTGAAATTATCGAATTTACGCTGTACAACCTTTACTTTTTCGTGTTGTGAAGCCAAGGCAACGGTATCATCGTTGCTGTAAGAATCTACGATAACGATTTCATCCACAAAATGGAGACTTTCTAAAAAGGCTTCGATCACGGAGGCCTCGTTTAAGGTAATGGCTAATGCACTAATTTTTGTCTCTTGCTCCAAAAGTGGCTTTTAATTTGGGTAAAAGTAATAATTTTACAAGGATTAAGATTCCAAGGATTTTGGCAAAACTCCCTATTTTAATGTATCACAAGGTAGATCCTCAAATGAGTGAAGGGTTGACCATGGGTGTTGAAAAATTAGAAGCGCAGTTTCGCTATCTGACTGAGAGAGGCTACCAGAGCTATCATCTTTCTGAACTGGATTCCTCCCAACTCCTACATAAAAAAAATGTGGTCATTACTTTTGATGATGGCTACATAAACCAACTGGAGTATGCCCTCCCCTTATTGAAGAAATATGGCCTGAAGGCTACTTTTTTCATCCCGTTGAAGTATGTTGGAGGAAAAGATGATTGGAACCCAAATCCAGAGCCCATTATGGATGCCGAAGCTTTAAAAAGTTTACCATCGGATATTATTGAATTGGCCTACCATAGCTATGCGCATGAAAAATACAATGAACTAAGTATAGAACAGACCGAAGAGGATACCCAAAAGGCGTTTCAAACAGCTTCGGACCTTCAGTTAAAAATGCATCCTTCGGTAGCCTATCCCTACGGTAAGTTTCCTAGGGAAGCCGAAAACAAGAAGGTTTTCTTTCAGCATTTAGAAGACAACAATTTTGAATTCGGGTTTCGAATAGGGAATCGGGTGAATTCATTTCCCTTCAAAAACAACTATGAAATCAATAGGATCGATGTGAAAGGAGAATGGAACCTTTCAAAATTCGCTAGAAGACTTAGGTATGGAAAATGGTTTTAGCGCATGCCCCGTTTCAGAAGAATCAGTTTCGCATACCGCTGAAACACCCCATAGGCATTAATGGCCGAAATGCTCAATCCAGGGATTCCGTCCTTAAACCCTCCCTTTAACACATAAGAACTGAAAAACCGCCAACTGGGCTTAAAGAACAATAGGAAGAGGGTCGCTTTTTTGTTTTTCTTTTCAAGCTGCTCTGCTTGGAACCAAGCATAACTTTCCCGTTTTTCTATATAATGCTCCAATCCCTTGTAGGTAAAGTGCAATACGGGGGTTTTTAGGGAACCAATACTTCCATCTACCTGTAATTTTTCATGTACCAAACCTGTGTATTGGGTTCCTTCCCTTTTTACCAAGCGTAGTACATTGCTACTGTGATGGTACAAAAAGCGGTTCATGTAAAAGTGAGGAAAGTTCAATTTATACCCTTGGTGTTTTTCCTCCTCCATAGCCTTTTTTATCTCCATCTGCAATGGATAGGTGATACGCTCATCGGCATCCAAGAACAACACCCAATCACAAGTCGCATGCTGTAGCGCATGGTTTTTTTGGTTGGAAAAATTATCGAATTCCCGCTGCAGAAAGACAGTCGCATATTTTTTGAGAATTTCTGGGGTTGCATCGGTGCTGTAGCTATCAATGGCAATGATTTCGTCCGCAAACCAAACGGATCGCAACGCAGCTTCTATATAAGCTTCTTCGTTGTAGGTGGGTATGATAACGCTAAGGGTTGGCACGCCCCAAAGGTAATCATTTTGCAGATGTACGGACAAAGTTCGTTACCTTTGCAGTCAATAAAATCAGACACATTTTGGATAGTTTAGGCATTTCGGTCGTCGTTAGTACGTACAATAAGGAAGAATGGCTTCGCAAAGTATTGGAAGGGTATAAATACCAGACCTATAACCACTACGAAGTGATTGTTGCGGACGATGGTTCCCGGGAAAGTACCAAGGAATTGATCGATTCGTTTAAGGAAGATTATCCTGTTCCTTTACATCATATATGGCATGAAGACGATGGCTATAGGCGCCAACGCATCCTTAATGTCGCTATAACAGAGGCGAATATGCCCTACATCCTCTTTACCGATGGTGACTGTATCCCAAGAAAGGATTTTGTGGAAGTACACGCCAAGTACGCCGAAGAAGGGTATTTCCTTTCAGGAGGGTATTGCAAGCTTCCCATGAAGACCAGTGAGGTTATTAATGAAGAGGACATACGAACCGAGCGTTGTTTCGATGTTTCGTGGTTGAAGAAACAGGACAAGTTGAAAGGGACTCAATCCTTAAAACTGAACAGCGGTCCTGCTATGGCTTCCCTCTTGGATTTTCTTACCCCAACCAATGCCAGTTTCAACAACTGTAATTCCAGTGCTTGGAAAGAAGACCTCATTGCTATTAATGGGTATGACGAACGTATGCAATACGGAGGACCCGATCGTGAATTAGGCGAGCGTTTGGAGAATTTTGGGTTAAAGTCCAAGCAGATCCGCCACAAAGCCATTGTACTGCATTTGGACCATGCAAGGGGTTATAAAACAAAAGAATCGTTGGAGCGCAACTTAGCCATTAGAAAAGCGGTGAAGGACGAAAATCTGAAATGGACAGAGCATGGAATCGTAAAAGGGCCAAAACCTGAATAATAAGCATCCAGAATGTCCTTACGTCTTAGAATACGCCCCTAACTTCCAATACGTATCGTCCAGCTTGCTGTGAACCACATCGAAGGCTTCTTCCTTTAACTTTGGATTCTCTTTAAAATATTCCCAGCAAGTAGCGCCTTCCCTAAAAATAGAAACGATAAGGATGCCATTGTCATTAAGCCCGGATAGAATATTGTTCAAAACCCGGGTACGTTCCGAATCGTGAATATAATAGAAGGCCTCGTTTAGGATAATAGCATCGTAGTTGTCTTTTGGAGTGAAATCGAGCAGGTCGTGGGTTTCGAAAGTAGCTTTGGGATAGCCTTGTTTTTTGGCCATATTTACCGATACTTCAGCATAGTCTACCCCAAGAAAGGAATCGAACCCATCGTAGGTCATCCTTCGATTCAATACGCCATCACCACACCCGAGATCCATGATGGAAGCGGGCTTAAAGCGATGTAGGTAAGCATCGATCTGCTCGTACCGAACACTTTCTTTTTCACCACCCAATTTGTCCCATTTACCCCTTCGGTACTGGCTGTTGAATTTCATTTTCCGTCTCCAATGGCGAAATCGATCTTTCAGATTCATGCTTACAGGGTATTAAGGTGATTTGATAGGTAGGGCCTTAACTTAGCTAGGATAAGTTCTGGTGTTAATTTACGATATAATTGCTCGGGATTTTTTTCGATTTCCTTTTTTTCTTCCCTGGATAGGCTTTCAAAGTAATCAGGGTTGTCTTCGAACAAGTGAATGGAATCGTGAATTTTCCCGTCTTCAAAACTATTCCAATGCGATTTGGTGATGTAGGGCGAATAAATGGTAAAAGTAGGTTTGCCAAGCGCCTTTGCAATATGGACACTGCCCCCTTCATTGGATATGAGCATGTCGCATTGGTTCATAAGCTTTACAAAACCACGAATGGAATCTTCATACACATCCAAATTGATTCTATCTCTATGTTCACATAGATTGTAAATTTTTACGGCTTCCTCTTTTTGATGAGGTGCATAATTGAACAAAAGCGTAGCATTGTGGTTTACCGCCAGATAATCAATAAGCTTAGCGGTGTATTCGTAAGGCAATGATTTGTTGGGTGTACTTCCCAACACTCCCAGCATGATTACGGGCCGCTTTAGCGATTGAATCCGATTGTAATGGGCTTCCTTCTCATTCAAGAAAATCTTGTACATGGGATCGGGATGTTCCATACCAAAGGCTTGCTCCAACAGGTTCATACGATCTTCCAAAGCTTTTCCGCAGGGAAGACTGGCCTTATCCAAAAACGAAATGGCTTGTGTGTAGTAGGGGAGTTTTAGCTTTTTATTCTTTCGCTTAAAGCCAACCCTAATAGGAACAGCAGAAAACAAACACATCATCCTACTCTGGAATTTGGCATAAGGATCTATGATGATATCGTATTTTTCTTTGCGAACTTCCTTAATGGTTTTAAGCAAAACCGATAGTTTCTTCAACTCGGCATCCTTGGCCAGGATAATGCGATCTATATTGGGATTCTGTTCAATAACCCCAGCGGTGTAATCGTACACAAAATAGGTGATATGACTATTGGGGAAATGCGATTTTAGGTTATTGGCCAAGACCGAAGCGATAAGCACATCGCCAATTCTTTTGTTCTGTATGACAAGAATTTTCTTAGGTTGCATTACCTTCGCAAGGTATCTTTTTTTTGAAAGTTTAAAAATTAAAATGCCTACGAACTTCGTCGTACACAAAAACTACAAAGAGCAACAGGATCGTTTGTTGACCTTACTGAAGCATTTCGATTCGGAAGGGGAAGATGTGGTGAAAGGCGAGCGCAATGCCATCAAAAAATTTCAGATGGGCGATGAAGTATTCAACATCAAGAAGTTCAAGACCCCGAATGCTTTTCAGAGCTTGGTCTACCGTTTCCTTCGTAAGAGCAAGGCCAAACGCTCTTTTGAATATGCGGAACGGTTGGAAAACATGGGGATAGGTACCCCAGACCCTGTGGCTTATTACGAACGTTTTGGACTAGGACTTAAGGAGAGTTTTTATATTTCGAAACATTTGGACTACGATTTCGATTTTAGGGTACTCAACCACAATCCCAAATGGCCCAACCGAAAGGAGATCCTAGAACAATTTGCTGCCTTCACCTTCAACCTGCATGAAAAGGGGGTGAACTTCCTGGACCATTCCCCTGGGAATACCTTGATTAAAGAAACCGAAACGGGGAAGTACGATTTCTATTTGATCGATCTTAACCGTATGCGTTTTGAAACGATGGTCTTTAAAAAACGTATGCATAACTTCCGTAGGCTTTGGTTATCCAAAACCATGATCAATATCATGTCGCCTGTCTACGCCAAATTGTGTGGCTATACGGAAGCAGAGGTGCATCATTGGATGACCTATTATTCAAGGAATTTTCAACGAAAGGTGAATTCGAAGAAGTTACGAAGGAGAAAAAGAAGGAAGTAAATTAAACCGCCACATCATGCTCCCTAAGGGCATCGTTTAGCGAAGTCTTTTTGTTGGTACTTTCCTTGCGTTTCCCAATAATCAATGCACAAGAAACCTGATACTCACCGGCAGGGAACTGCTTGGTATAACTTCCTGGGATCACTACCGAACGGGCAGGAACCCTTCCTTTCATTTCAATAGGTTCGTCTCCCGTAACATCTATAATCTTGGTGGAAGCCGTAAGTACCACATTGGCACCCAAAACAGCTTCTTTTTCCACACGAACGCCTTCAACCACAATACAACGGGAACCGATAAAGGCATTGTCTTCAATAATTACAGGGGCTGCCTGAAGGGGTTCCAAAACACCACCAATACCCACACCGCCACTAAGGTGAACGTTTTTACCGATCTGAGCACAGCTTCCTACAGTGGCCCAAGTATCTACCATGGTTCCTTCGTCTACATAGGCGCCAATGTTTACATAACTGGGCATCATGATTACCCCTTTGGAGATATAGGCTCCGTGACGTGCGACCGCATGAGGCACCACACGAATCCCTTTGGCTTCATATCCTCGCTTTAAAGGAATTTTATCGTGGTATTCAAAAATTCCAGCTTCCATGGTTTCCATTTTCTGAATGGGGAAATAAAGC
>JANQKN010000215.1 GCA_028281065.1 Flavobacteriaceae bacterium
TTTTGGTTGCTGTCTTTATTTGTTGGAAGTGATACCCTGAGTCAGGCACTTGGCGTTCCACAGGCTTCATTCCATATCGGGCTTATTGCTTTTGGGGTACTGTATACCCCTATTTCTGAAGTAACTGGACTGTTTATGAACTTTCTTTCCCGTAAGTTCGAGTACCAGGCAGATGACTATGCCAAAATGACGTATGCAGCACAACCCCTTATCTCTGCCCTTAAAAAATTGTCCAAAAACAGTTTGAGTAACCTAACCCCACATCCAGCCTACGTTTTCGTACATTACTCGCATCCCACTTTATTACAGCGTTTTAAAAATTTACAGAAACAGTAGTTCCCAACGTTTATAAATAACAATCTAGCAGCACAAATAACTTCTAGCACATTTTTTGTTGTTGGTTAAAGGGCAATTGATTAATTTTAGTTTATGACCGAGGCATTAATCGAAGCAGAGAATAAAGAAATCGCAAAACAGTACAAGGAGCTACTTAAGATTAGCTACCGTACGTTGACAGCGGCCGACAAGAAATTGATACGGTCTGCTTTCGATGTGGCTGTAGATGCGCATAAGGACCAGCGGAGAAAAAGCGGAGAAGCTTACATCTTCCACCCTATCGCCGTGGCGAAAATTGTCGCTTCCGAAATAGGGTTGGATGCTACTTCCATTGCAGCGGCTTTGCTTCACGATGTGGTAGAGGATACCGAATACACCTTGGTTGACCTAGAACAAATGTTTGGGGAAACCGTGGCACGTATTGTAGATGGGTTGACCAAAATCTCTGCCTTAGAATACGAAGGGGACGTATCCCTGCAGGCAGAAAACTTCCGCAAAATGCTGCTTACCCTTAATGAGGATATTCGGGTAATCATTATAAAAATAGCCGACCGTTTGCACAACATGCAGACTATGGATTCCATGCCTGCTCACAAACAGGTGAAGATCGCTTCAGAAACACTTTATATTTATGCTCCCTTAGCACACCGTATCGGGTTGTATAACATAAAAACCGAACTGGAAGACCTGGGTCTTAAATACACCGAACCGGAAGTGTACCAAGATATTCTGGATAAAATGAAGGAGAGCAAGGAGGAGCAGGATGCCTACATAGAAGATTTTTCCAAGGTAATAAAGGATTCGCTTGATGCCGAGAAACTGAAATACGATATCAAGGGACGACCCAAATCCATCTTTTCCATACGTAGGAAGATGATTGCACAGAATGTGACTTTTGATGAAGTCTACGATAAATTTGCCGTGCGTATCATCTATGACAGCAAACCCGAAAACGAGAAGTTTTTGGCATGGAAGATATACTCTATCGTTACCGACCACTTTAGACCCAACCCCACCCGATTGCGCGATTGGATTTCCTCGCCGAAATCCACAGGATATGAAGCCTTGCACATTACCGTCATGGGGCTTAAAGGACGATGGGTAGAAGTACAGATACGTAGTGAGCGTATGAACGAGATTGCCGAAAAGGGATATGCCGCCCACTACAAATACAAGAACACCGAAAAGGAAGACCAAGGGTTGGACGACTGGCTCAACAAGCTACAGGTTACCCTCGAAAATGCCGAAATCAATGCAGTCGATTTTGTAGAGGAGTTCAAGCTCAATCTATACGCCAAGGAAATATTTATTTTCTCCCCAAAAGGAGATTTGTATTCGCTTCCCAAAGGCGCAACTGCCCTCGACTTTGGGTTCCACGTGCATACCGAAGTAGGTCTGCATACCCGTGGTGCCAAAGTAAACGGGAAACTGGTTCCTTTAAGTCATGAACTAAAAAGTGGGGACCAAGTAGAGATTATCACTTCCGAGAAAAGTAAGCCCTCGGCCAACTGGTTGGATTATGTGACTACAGGAAAAGCACGATCCAAGATAAAATCTTCACTCAAAGAAGAACAAAAGCAGATTGCTGCAGAAGGAAAAGTGGTTTTAGCTCGAAAGCTGAAATCGTTGAAGATTACACTCGATGAGAAAACAGTGAACCAATTGGTGGTTTATTTTAAACTAAAAACCAGTTTGGATCTCTTTTACCGTGTGGGGGCGGGGATTATAGACAACCAAAAACTGAAGGATTTTGCTGCTTCCAGAAACAATGCATTGATTAGTTTCTTCAAAAACAGGATTCGAAGACCACAAACCCCCGAAGATGTTAACAAGGACGAAATTACCGTTAAGTACGATCAGTTGGTGTTTGGTAAGGACGAACAGCATTTGGATTATAAAATGGCCAATTGTTGCAATCCCATCCCTGGTGATGATGTCTTTGGATTTACGACAGTAAACGAAGGAATAAAGGTGCACAAAAAGAACTGCCCCAATGCCCTTCAGTTACAAAGTAATTACGGCTACCGTATCATGCAAGCAAAATGGATTGACTCTACACAGCAGGAATTCCAGGCAGAATTGCTTATTACGGGTATCGATACCATAGGATTGGTGAACGAGGTAACACGGGTTGTTTCCAACAACCTTCATATCGACATGAAGAGTGTTCATTTCGATTCCGACGATGGCACTTTTACAGGAAAGATCATCGTTGTGGTAAAAAACAAGTCTATTCTTGATAATTTGGTTAAAAACATTAAAAAAATAAACGGAATAGATAAAGTTTCAAGACTTTAATTTCAGTAACTTTGCACCTTTGTAATGAGTGCAACAGAACAAAATAATCAAGCCATTGTAAAGAATGTGTTCACAGGGTTCCTAGAAGACAAAGGACATAGGAAAACCCCAGAACGCTATGCCATTCTTCAGGAGATCTACGACCACGACGATCATTTCGATATAGAATCCCTCTATATCAACATGAAAAACAAGAATTATCGTGTAAGTCGTGCCACCCTTTACAACACCATAGAATTGCTATTGGAATGTGGCTTGGTACGCAAACACCAATTTGGGCAATCCCAGGCACATTACGAGAAATCGTATTTCGATCGACAGCACGATCATGTAATCCTGGAAAATGGAGAAGTTATCGAATTCTGCGACCCCCGCATTCAAAGCATTAAAAAGACCATTGAAGAAGTTTTTGATATTGAAATAACCAACCATTCCCTGTATTTCTACGGAAACAGGAAGAAATCCAACTAATTACATATGGCAGTAGACTTACTACTAGGACTACAATGGGGAGATGAAGGAAAAGGAAAAATCGTCGATGTTCTCACCCATAATTACGACATTATTGCCCGTTTTCAAGGAGGCCCCAATGCTGGGCACACTTTGGAGTTCGATGGCATAAAACACGTACTCCACACCATCCCCAGCGGTATTTTTCATGACAATGCAATCAATTTGGTAGGGAACGGAGTGGTTATCGATCCCGTTATTTTCAAGAAAGAGTTGGACAATTTAGCCCAATTCAATATCGATATCAAGAAGAAACTGCTCATTTCCCGAAAAGCACACCTTATTTTGCCTACCCACCGTTTGTTGGATGCTGCCAGTGAAGCTTCCAAAGGAAAGGCTAAAATTGGTTCCACCCTTAAAGGGATTGGTCCTACTTATATGGACAAAACCGGAAGGAACGGAATCCGTGTTGGGGATATAGAAATGGACAACTGGAAAGAGAAATACAGAGCTTTGGCCAACAAACACGAAGCCATGATTTCTTTCTACAAGGCCGAAATAGAGTACGATTTGCAGGAACTGGAAGCTGAATTCTTCAATGCAGTAGATGTATTAAAGCAGTTGACTTTTATAGATAGCGAAGAGTACATACACCAGGCCCAGAGAGATGGTAAAACCATTTTGGCCGAAGGTGCCCAAGGATCCCTTTTGGATATCGACTTTGGAACCTATCCCTATGTAACCTCTTCCAATACCACAGCAGCAGGAGCCTGTACAGGATTGGGGGTAGCCCCAAACAAAATAAAAGATGTTTTTGGAATCTTTAAAGCCTATACCACACGCGTGGGTAGTGGTCCCTTCCCTACCGAGCTTTTCGATAGCTATGGGGAAACTATGGGGCGTGTAGGAAACGAATTTGGTGCCACCACAGGACGTGCTCGACGTTGTGGATGGCTCGATCTCGTTGCCCTTAAATATGCCGTACACGTAAACGGTGTTACCCAATTAATGATGATGAAAGGGGATGTATTAAGTGGTTTCGACACCCTAAAAGTGTGTACTGCCTATAAATACAAAGGGGAAACCATTAAACACCTACCCTACAATATCGAGGCTGAAAACGTAACTCCCATCTACAGCGAAATGAAAGGGTGGAAGGAAGACCTTACCCGAATGACCGATGCTTCGCAATTTCCTTCGGAATTGAACGACTACATCGCCTTTTTGGAAAAAGAACTGGAAGTGCCTATCTCAATAGTTTCTGTAGGACCGGATAGAACACAAACCATAAAAAGATAATAGCATTTGTGGCTAATTTTGAAAGTGGCAATCTTAACGGGTTGCCATTTTTAGTTGCTTTTGTTTTTTAATATATCCTTAGCACCCTATTTTTGTCATAATCTTTATCATTGCTTCTTTGAAACAAGCATTTTACATATTCCTTCTCACTCTATTTGCCGTTCCTTCCCTTTATGGTCAAGTTACCGTGATACAGCGTGACACCGCAAAAACCACCCAGGTTTCTGTAAAATCGGGTTATTTTGAAAAGAAACCCGAATTCCCCGATGCTGTTATTTATACCATGGATAGCGATGGGCAGGTATATATCGTTCACGAAGGAGTCGAAATGTGGTGCAATCAAGCCTATGTATATTTCAAGGATAATTTTGTAAAAGCCTATGGCGATGTAAAGCTGCTCCAGGGAGACACCGTTTCCATGAACAGCAAATATGCCGAATACAATGGAAATACCTCCTTTGCCTTTGCCAGTGGAGATGTAGTTCTTAAAGAGCCCAAAACCACACTTAGGACAGATACTTTGTATTTCGACAGGGTAAAACAACAGGCCTATTACCGAAGTGGTGGAACGGTACAAGATACCGCAAGCACCCTTACCAGTTGGATTGGTAGGTATTATGCCGAAACCAAAAAATACCAGTTCCTTTCCGAAGTAGTGATCAAAAACCCGGAATACACGGTACGATCGCCCCAATTGGATTTTTATTCGGAAACAGGAGGTGCTTACCTCTACGGACCTTCTACCATAGAAAGTGAAACCAGTACCGTATACTGCGAACGGGGATATTACAATACCCGCGGCAATACGGGTTATTTTGTAAAGAATTCCCGAATCGATTACGAAAACAGGACCCTTTATGGAGACAGTATCTACTTTGATCGAAACAATAGTTTTGCTTCGGCAACCAACAACATCAAAGTACTGGATACTATAAACAAAAGCATCATCCGGGGACATTATGCCGAAGTATTCCGTGAAAAAGATTCCGTATTCATTACCAAACGGGCGGTTGCTGTTACGCTTCAGGAGCAAGACTCTGTCTATGTCCATGCAGACACCCTTCAGGTAACCGGGAAGCCAGAAAACCGTATCATAAAAGGGTTTTACCGTGCCCGAATGTTTAAGGAAGGATTGGAAGGCGAAGAACCCACCAGTGGTAAGTGTGACTCTATTTATATAGACGAAAAATTAGGGATCACCAAATTACTTCGAAAGCCCATACTATGGAGTGGTGAAAACCAAATGACGGGTGATACCATCCACCTACTTAATAATAAAGTGACCGACGAGTTGGACACCCTTAAAGTATTCAACAATTCCTTTTTAATACAGAAGGACACTTTGGAAGCAAATGCTTACAACCAAGTAAAAGGCGAACGGCTTATTGGGTTGTTCACCAACAATCAGTTGGATACCGTAAACATCATCAAGAATACCGAGGTCATTTATTATTTCCGAAACGATAAAAACGAGTTGGTAGGTATAGACAATACCTTATCCAGTTCCATTCAACTATATCTGGAAGAGCAGAAAATTACGGGGATGAAATTCATCAACAAAGTTCCTGGAAAGGTATACCCCGAAAGTGAATTTCCTGAAAATGCAAGGCTCCTGCCTGGTTTTGAATGGCGGGGCGAAGAACGTCTTTTCAGAAAAAGCGATTTATTCAATGGCAAACCCAAGCCTATTTTGCCAAAAATAAAGGGGATTCCCCTGCCCGAAGACGAAGGTGCCTTTTTTGAAGAAAATCCAGATGAAGAAGAACCGGAAATCCCTGAATACTCCAAACTCAAGGCTAAGGATTTAAAGGAACGTGAAGACGATCCCAAATTCCGAACCCAAAAGACAGACTCTCTACTTCCTATAGAAAAAGAAAACAAGGATTCGAAAAAAGAGCAATAGCATGCTTTCCGATTTTCTGAAATACCAAACGCAAACCACACCGCATCCTTTATCGGTGGCTATTTCGTATGCCAAGGGTAGTTATATTTACGATACCGACGGGAATGCACATTTGGATTTTGTAGCGGGGGTTTCGGCCTGTTCGCTGGGGCATGGACATCCTAAGATAAACCAAGCCGTGAAAGAGCAATTGGATCGGTATGCCCACGTCATGGTTTATGGGGAGTATGTCCAAAGCCCTGCTGTGGAACTTTGCAAGTTACTGGCTTCCCACCTTCCCGACCCGTTGGATACTACCTATTTGGTGAATAGCGGCACCGAAGCCATAGAAGGCGCATTAAAATTGGCCCGTAGGGCGACTGGACGAAGTGAAATCCTATATGCGCACCATGCCTATCATGGAAATACCATGGGCTCACTAAGTGTTATGGGGTTTGAAGAACGAAAAACACCCTTTGGCCCCCTAATCCCAGATTGCCATGCCATACACTTCAATAATTTTGAAGACATAAATCGAATTACTCATAAAACAGCGGCAGTCATCTTGGAAACCATTCAAGGGGGCGCAGGCTTTATCCTTCCTGAAAACGATTACCTGAGCAAGGTAAAAGAGCGTTGCGAAGAAGTGGGCGCGTTGCTTATTTTGGATGAAATTCAACCCGGTTTTGGGCGTACGGGAAAGCTCTTTGGTTTTCAGCAATACGACCTCATTCCAGACATTGTCGTTATGGGTAAAGGAATGGGGGGCGGCCTTCCTATTGGTGCCTTTACCGCTTCACAAAAGCATATGGCGTTGCTAAAAGACAATCCCAAACTAGGACACATTACCACTTTTGGCGGAAATCCTGTTATAGCCGCTGCTGCCTTGGCCACCTTAAAGGAAATCACCGAAAGTGACCTTATGCCAGGGATTGCCCATAAGGAATCGCTTTTCAGGAAACACCTAAAGCATCCGCTAATAAAAGAAATACGTGGTAAAGGGCTTATGTTGGCCGCTATGGTGGATAGCAAAGACCTTGCTACGCGTGTTATCTTGGAGTGTAAAGCCCAAAACCTCATCCTATTTTGGTTGTTGTTCGAGCCTTGTGCGATAAGGATTACACCACCCCTGACGATTAGTGAAGAAGAAATAGAAAAAGGGTGTGCAATTTTGACAGGTGTGCTTGATAAAATTCTTTCCGAAAAATAACAACAAAACACCCTGAAAAACAACCCCTTAAACCCTTGCAATAGCTGTTAATAAGCTTGTTAACAAGAAAAAGGGCACGACTCTTGAAGGCTACAATACATTAGTATCTTTAATTGGAGAAACAGTTTAAAACGCTTTGTATGCATTTAAGCCCTAACGAGCATAACAACTTTTCACTTTCCCGTTTCGAATCCATGCTAAAGACTAATGATGTGTACTTCTTCGACTCCGAAGAGTTCGAAGAGATCATTCAGTATTACTTGGAGAACGGAAAGGTGGCCCTTGCCAAAAAGGCAACTAAGATGGGATTGGAGCAACATCCTAGCTCTACCAATCTTAAGTTGTTTCAGGTAGAAATGCACATTTTCGAAAACGAACTGGACAGGGCCGAAGAAATCCTTGACGAATTATACGTTCTGGAAAAATCCAACGAAGAGATCTATATCCAAAAAGCCAATGTGTATTCCCGAAGGGACGAACACAAAAAAGCCATTTCCCTTTTGGAACAAGCCCTGGAAATCACGGCGGATGAAGCAGATGTACTCTCCCTCTTGGGGATGGAGTACCTGTTTATGGAAGATTTCAAGAATGCAAAGTATTACTTCATGAAATGCTTGGAGCAGGATGAGCAGGACTATTCTGCCCTCTACAATATCATTTACTGTTTCGATTATTTGGAAGAGCACGAAGCAGCGATCGATTACCTAAACGACTTCCTAAACAAAAACCCGTATTGCGAAGTAGCTTGGCATCAAGTAGGAAAACAATACTATGTATTGGAAGAATACGAAAAGGCCTTGGCTGCCTTCGATTTTGCTGTTATTAGTGATGATCGCTTTATAGGTGCCTATCTTGAAAAAGGAAAGGTGCTCGAAAAACTGAAACAATACGATCGAGCCATAGAAAGCTATTCGATTACCTTAGGATTGGACGAACCCACTTCCTTTGCCCTTTTGCGTATTGGTAAATGCTACGAAAAGCTGGAAAACTACGAATTGGCCCTTCAGTTTTACAATAAATGTGTAGAAGAAGATGCATTGTTGGACAAAGGCTGGATTGCTATTACCGATTTCTATTTTAAGAAAAAGAACTATCAGAAAGCCCTTTACTATATAGAAAAGGCTATTAATATAGATACCGAGAATGTCCTGTACTGGAAAAGGTATGCCAAGATCAACAAACGCCTTAGCCTTTTTGAAGAAGCAGAACACGGTTTCAGGCGTACCATCGAACTCGGAAACTATGAAATGGAAACATGGCTATCTAGATGCGACATTTTAATAGAATTGGGCGAATACGATGCAGCCATCAACAATTTATTGCAAGCGGCTGAGTTTTATCCTGAAAATGCAGAGATAGAATACCGATTGGCTGGATTGTATTACAAGCTATTGGAAGACAACAAGGCCGAATTCCACCTTAAAAACGCTTTGAATTTGGATGACGAGTTCGCCATGATTATCGAAGAGCTTTTTCCGAAGATATACCGCAAGAAAAGAGTCCAGCAATTAATTAAGGATCACAAAAAACCTTCGTTATAAAATGCGTATTTTTGGGCTTGTTAAAAAACGAAGTCCTATTTATGCCTTCCCGTAATTTTTTTCAATACGTAGTCATTTCATTAAAAGGTCT
>JANQKN010000051.1 GCA_028281065.1 Flavobacteriaceae bacterium
GTATTTGGTAAAAGCTAATGGAGAAAGCGGATCGGTTACCAAAAAACTTATTGTAAACTAATTTTCCCTACTATATATAGGAAACACCAAAATTCCATCCATTCCTAAAAAGATGTTACCAGTTTAAAAAACGTAAGTGTAACATCTTTTTTTCATTATTTTTAGGGTACTAAAAGCACCCTATTCATGGAACCCAAACTTGGAAACGTTTACCTAATTCCTTGCACATTGGGCGATACCCCACCCTTGGAAGTGTTGCCGCTGTTGGTAAAGAAAGCCGTAGAAGAAATAGATCATTACATTGTTGAGCACGAAAAGGATGCGAGGCGGTTCATTAAAAGCATTGTGCCCCGAAAGTCGCAACCCGATTTGCATTTTTCCATCATAAACAAATTCACAGATGACTCTGAGATACCGGACATGCTCCTTCCCTGCTACGAAGGGAATGATGTAGGTATTATAAGTGATGCGGGGTGTCCAGGTATTGCAGACCCAGGAGCCTTGGTTGTGGCGCAGGCGCATGAAAAGGGAATAAAGGTAGTGCCCTTGGTTGGCCCCTCCTCCATTTTGTTGGCTATGATGGCGAGTGGTTTTAATGGACAGAACTTTGCCTTTAATGGTTATTTACCCATAGACAAGCGGGAGCGCAGAAAAGAAATAAAACGGTTGGAGCGTCTATCTGCAGAAACCAATCAGTCACAATTGTTTATAGAAACCCCTTACCGCAATAACCAAATGCTGGAAACCCTGGTGAGTGTATTGCAACCAAATTCACAATTGTGCGTGGCTTGCGATATTACATTGCCTTCAGAATACATCGTAACCCAATCGGCAGAAGACTGGAAAAAAACAAAGGTGGATCTCAACAAGAGACCCACCTTATTTATTATTCACAAAGAGTGAGGCTTAGATCACCTTTGCCTTTCTATTGGCTACGATTAAAGAGGTATCGTATCCAGAAAACTTCTTTAAATAGTACCTAATGGAAGTTCCGAAAGCATCTTGAAACTTAACGGCTCCTCCACTTCTAAGGTATTTCTTAACGTTTCCTGCCCCTGCTAGGTGTGCAGCAGCAAGAATTCCAGACTCGGTTACCTTTACTCCGTCTATATACCTTCCTTCGTATCGTTTAATATCCCTTCGTAAGATCCACTTGTTTACAGAAGCATAAGCCGTAAAGGCTTCTTCCTGCAAACGGGTGTCCGTAAGGAAATCCTGGGTGTTGTATATCCCGATCATTTTTAGGGTGGATTTCCCAAACTGATACTTACCCATATACCCGTACTCGTTAATTACACGGTAACGGCCCTGGGATTCTTTAAAACCGATGGCTTCTTTAAAACCTACATAGGTTTTACCTAAATACAATTGAAAGTAATCGTACGATTCTTCAACGACCTCATCCTCATTGGGGACGTTGTAGCAGACAGCTTCTTCCTTAAAGATATAATGCGAAAGATCCACACCATTCTTGGAAGAGAACCCTGTTGAGATCATAATCACAACGAGAGCAAAAAATCCGATTTGTATAAAACTACGTTTCATTTGTGGCAAAATTTCAGGTGGAATTTTCCTACCTCAATTTCAGCGCGCAAAATTACGACTTATTTTACGAATTTTCAGTCTAACGTGTTAATCTTTGTTAAAACATCAACAAAAATCGTCAAACTGACCCTTTCGTTAACAAATCTGTAACAAATGTAGTTTTAAAGCCCTATATGAATCGGAATTTGTTAAAAAAGTAGTTAACTAACTTATTAACAACAATTTAATTGATAAAATGATAAAAATTTGCCCAAAATACTATAAGATTATAACGTAAAAAGAAGGACTTTTCTTATATCTCTTTTAAATCTTTGCAATGAATAACTATCGATTTACACCTTGACTGTTGATCCATCTTCTATATTCGGCCGCATTCCTGTTGTGCTGCGCCAAAGTCTTGGCAAATTTATGATACCCAAAATCATTTACATTCGCCACCATGTATAAGTAATCGTGTTTTTCGTGGTTTAACACGGCATCTATGGAAGAAATATCGGGCATGGTAATGGGCCCTGGAGGAACCCCAAGGTGTTTGTAGGTATTATAAGGGGAAGTATTTTCCAAATCTTTGTAAAGCACCCTTTTAATCACCTGATCGAAATCACCATCGGTAAGTTTCTTGGCATAAATAACAGTAGGATCTGCACCTAGAAACATTCCCTTCTTTATTCGGTTTACATACAATCCCGCTACGCGTGGACGCTCGTCCACTTTGGCCGTTTCTTTTTGAACAATAGCTGCTAACGACATCACCTCATCGCGGGACAACCCTAAATCCTTTGCCTTTTGGTTTCGAGAGTCGTTCCAAAAGCGGTTGTACTCTTCCAGCATTTTTTTGGCAAAACCTTCCGGTGAGGTATTCCAGTACATTTCATAAGTGTTAGGAATATACATGCCAATAGCGGATTCTTTGTTAAATCCGGATTGTTCCAAAAAGGTCACATCCTTCATGGCCGTAAGCAGTGAAAGACTATCCACTTCCAACTGCTTGGACACATGCCCAGCTAGGTTTTCCAAACGTTCTTGATTGTTAAACTTTATAGTGATCGGGGTATTGGCACTTCGAATGGTGTTTACAATATCATTGTTGTTCATCCCTTTCTTGATGATGTAATGCCCCGCCTTTATGTTGGCAGGGTATTTCTTCCTGTTAGCAACTGCTTCAAAAGAAATGTCATCCTTCAGTAAAGGGCGTAATTCCTCCAATACATCGTGGAAACTGGCTCCCGTTGGGATATAGACATGGGCTTCTTCGTTATTGAAAGCAGTATTCGATTCGAACACGCTGGAATAGACAAAATAAGCAAACCCTGCCATGAAAATAAGGCCTAGAAAAACAACCGTTAACAATATTTTCTTTAGATTTTTTTTCATAGAATTTTTTGAAATAGTAATTCGTTCTTATAGGCTCCTCCCGAAAAGATCCAATCCAGTTTCTTTCCCGATTGTGCAAAGCCCAACTTTTCGAAAAGTCGAATACTGGCAGAATTGTCCTCTGTAATATTGGCGTATAGCTGATGTACCTGTAAATGTTTCTGGGCGTATCCACAAAGCAATTCCAAGGATTCGGTAGCATATCCTTTTTGGCGATCGGCTTCAGAAAAAACCACGATTCCTATACCTACTCGCCTATGCTTGGGATCGAAATCGAACAGATCGATAAAACCAACTCCTTCTTCGCTTTCCTTAGGACAAATAACCAAACGCAGTTGCTTTACTTCAAAAATATCGCGATGCGCATTGTCCAAGTATTGTTTTAGCACAAACTTGGAATACGGGGTTTGTGTATGGCTCACCTCCCAAACCGATTCATCGTTCTCCAATTGGTACAATAGTTCCAAATCGGTAGGTTCCAATGCCCTTAAATAGATATGTTTTCCTTCTAGTGTTTTCATGACCAGCTACCCTTAAAGACCTGTTTGGCAGGACCCGTTAGCCATATATTTTGGTAATGCCCGTTGTTTTTTTCGAAAGCAACCTTAAGCAATCCCCCCGGGGTATGAATGGTTACTTCTTGGGATGCATTACCCAATTCGTGCATAGCGATGGCCACAGCAGTAACCCCTGTACCGCAGGAAAGGGTTTCACCTTCTACCCCACGTTCGTAGGTTCGTACCGAAAAAGCATCGGTCCCACTGGGTTCCACAAAATTTACGTTGGCACCTTCTTTTCCATACACTTCGTTACGGATCCTTCTTCCTTCAGAGAAAACGTCATAACCACCCAAATTATTGACCAAGGTTACGTGATGGGGCGATCCTGTATCCAGAAAAACACTGTCCTCTTTGGTAATGAGTTCAGGAACATCGGTCATTTTTAAAGAAACCAAATCCCCACTTAGAACAGCTTCATGCAAACCGTCTATGGCCATAAAACTGGCTTTTTCTTCTACAAGTCCCAAGAAACGGGCAAAGTGAACAATGCATCGACCTCCATTACCGCACATGCTGCTCTCCCTACCATCCGCATTGTAATACACCATCTTAAATTGGGTGGAATCATCATGCTCCAGTAAGATCAATCCATCGGCACCAATACCGAATTTTCGATCGCAGAGTTGCTTGACCAAATCGGTATTTTTTTTGTTGAAATGTAAGTCCCGATTGTCTATGAGGACAAAATCATTACCGGTTCCCTGATATTTATAGAATGTAATCGCCATAATGGATGACAAAGTTAAAAAAACAAGGGACTTAAAGCCGGTTAATTAACGTGTTAAATGCGCGTTAATTATGAAACCATTAAACAATAGGACAGTCTTTAGATTGTTACTTTGAGTATAATTTAATTTGAATCTATCTATGACACAAACAGTTCGTTTATTTGCAGTGGCATTAGTGGCTGGAGCTATAACGCTTGGAGGGTACAAACTATTTGTTGAAGAGACCCCCCAGATAGTAGCAACCCCACAACAGGAAAATGCAAATGTAATTCCTACCACTTTTAACGGCTTTATGGGCAACAGCAGTGCCCCGATCGATTTTACCGAAGCCGCCGAAAAAACAGTACATGCCGTAGTACACGTAAAAAATACCACAGAGCAAAGAGGCCCCACAAGCATGCGGGACTTTTTCTTTGGAGGAGGTAGTTCCCGTCCTTTAATTGGTACAGGAAGTGGAGTGATTATTTCACCCGATGGCTACATCATTACCAACAACCATGTGATCGACAATTCCACCGAGTTGGAGGTAACCCTAAATAATAACAAGAGCTACATTGCCGAATTGATTGGAACCGATCCCAAAACAGACATTGCGCTCATTAAAATAGAACCGGACGAACAACTTCCGTTCGTTCCCTTTGCCGACTCCAATCAGGTAAAAATTGGAGAATGGGTATTGGCAGTGGGTAATCCTTTTAACCTTACCTCTACCGTTACTGCGGGAATTGTAAGTGCGAAAGCCCGTGACCTCAACGAATTCGACCGACAGTCGCAATCCTTTATACAAACCGATGCAGCCGTAAACCGCGGAAACAGTGGGGGTGCTTTGGTAAACACCCAAGGACAGCTTATTGGTATTAACACCGCCATCACCTCGGAAACGGGCTCCTTTGTTGGGTATTCGTTTGCCGTACCATCCAACACCGCACGTAAAATTGTGGAGGATATTATGGAGTACGGAAATGTACAACGTGGTATTTTGGGCATCCAAGGAAGAGGACTTAATTCTGAAGCAGCAGAGCAATTGGAGGTTTCCGAAACCGAAGGAGTATATGTGGCTGCCATTGAAGAAGGAAGTGGTGCCGACAAGAGTGGAATTCAAGAAGGGGATATCATCAAAAAAATCGACGGATTTAAAATCGCCAAGTTCTCCGACCTTACAGGTTATTTAGGCTCCAAACGCCCTAATGACGTAGTAGATGTAACTGTACTGCGTAACGGGCGCCAAAGAAGCATTCCGGTAACCTTGGTAAAGCTTGATCTTTTCGAAATTGAAGAGTTGGGTATCGAGATCAAGAATGCCAGTGAGCAGGAATTGAGACGCCGCGATATAGATAACGGAATAAAAATAAACCGTGTGTTGAGCCAAGACATGGCGCGCTACGACTTGCAGGACGCTATCATTACAAAAATTAATGACATAAAGGTTTCCAATATAGACGATGCCAAACGAATCTTGAGAAATAGGGATTACGACGATCCTATTAAAATGACATTCGTGGATGAGGATGGAGACCTAAACTCGTTCATCTTCAGATAAACAGCAAAACAACGCAAAAAATGATAAAGACATTAATCCTGTCCCTCATGTTGTTCCAAGCAAGCATTCTCTTCGGACAAATATCTGAAGTCCAAAAATGTGGTTTGGACGATGATCCAAATCTTAATGATACTGAAGCTAAATATTTCAACGAAGTATTTAAAGATAAAAGAGGGGATTTTGATTTTTCAGAAAAAAGGATTGCCTTTTATAGAGGTTCTGCTGGAACTACTCTATCAAGTAAATCAAATTATTTCTACAGATTTAAAAATGGGAATAGTGAAAGGGAGGATGTTCATGCTTGGCAAGCAGGAGGAACTCAATTGCTAATTTTAACCAATGAGGAAAAAGAACTCTCTGGAGGATATGATGCCATTTTGGTCTCCTGGTCAAAAATTCGCAAGGAAGGAAAGTCGAGAAACAGATTAGTGAAAAAATTAAAAAATATGTTGCCCTAATAAAACTTCAATTGTATTAAAACACAGTTAGGTAAAACATTTTTATTATTGAAATGCCCGTTGTAGTTTGTTCTGCAGCGGGTCATTATTTTTTACCCAAATGCTATACAAAAACGTTTTTGTTTTTCTACTTTTGCAAAAAATTTAAAACCCTTTTCTGATCCTTTTCAGAAAACAAAAAACAACAGAGACCTATGAGTTTTGATGAAGTGTATGAAAAAGAACTTTCTTTTCAGACCGACCGCCGAAAAGCCACTGTCGAGTTTATTAAAATCGTAAGTGACCTTTGGTACGACAAATCGATAGAATTGGTGCTGTTCCGCAACCAATTAATCGATAGAAACGTAAGCGAAATCCTGAACCTTCACGAATACGCTGGAGAATTTGTTCAGAAACCGATTTCTATCTTCGACAGTGTTGAGATTGCGCAAGCCATCAAAACCCTAGACTTCCCCCCTGCCAAATTGGACATCGGGAAATTAACCTACGAATACCACCTGGAAGACAACCAGTATCCAGATGCAGTTTCCTTTGTAAGCGACAAGCTGAAGGATGCCAACGACCAAAAAGAAATCAAGCCTAAGGATGTAGTGCTGTACGGTTTCGGTCGTATCGGTCGTTTATTGGCCCGTGAGTTGATGTCCCGCACCGGGAAAGGAAACCAAATGCGTTTGCGTGCCGTGGTAACCCGTGGTAACATAGACCAAACCGTTTTGGAAAAAAGGGCTTCCCTCCTACAATACGACTCCGTTCATGGTGACTTCCCAGGAACTGTAGCCGTAGACGTAGAGAACAAAGCTTTAATCATTAATGGTACTACCGTTCATATCATATCTGCCAACCAACCCGAGGATATCGATTATACCGAATACGGGATCGAAGATGCGTTGGTAATAGACAACACAGGGGCTTTCCGTGATAAGGAAGCCTTGGGTCGTCACTTGGCAGCTAAGGGAGCTTCCCAAGTTCTATTGACTGCTCCTGGAAAAGGGGTACCAAACATCGTTCATGGTGTGAACCACTTGGACAACGATCCTGCTAAATTGGATATTTTCTCTGCAGCTTCTTGTACAACCAATGCCATTACTCCTGTATTGAAGGCAGTAGAAGACAGCTTGGGTGTGGTACAAGGGCACTTGGAAACCATCCACGCCTACACCAACGACCAGAACTTGGTAGACAACATGCACAAGAAGTACCGTCGTGGACGTGCTGCTGCCTTGAACATGGTAATTACCGAAACCGGAGCTGGAAAAGCGGTGAGTAAGGCTTTACCTTCTTTTGAAGGAAAACTGACCTCTAACGCTATCCGTGTTCCTGTACCGAACGGTTCTTTGGCTATTTTGAAATTGGAATTCGAAAAAGCAACTTCCCGTGATGGATTGAACGCCATCATGAAGAAATATGCTTTGGAAGGTGACTTGGTAGAGCAGATTAAGTACAGCTTAAACAACGAGTTGGTATCCAGCGATATCGTAGGTTCTTCTGCCCCATCCATTTTCGATAGCAATGCAACCATCGTAACAGCCGACGGTAAGAACGCTGTATTGTATGTTTGGTACGATAACGAGTATGGGTACAGCCACCAGGTAATCCGCTTGGCGAAGTACATCAGCAACGTTAGACGTTATACTTATTATTAGAATTAGAAGTCTTAGCCCTCCTTCGCCAAGGCTTCGGCGGGCAAGTTAGAATATAAAGAACCCCGTCCAGTTTGGACGGGGTTCTGTTTTTGAGGAGTGGGATTCACTAACTAACCATGTATATACTTCCCATCGACTCCTCGGGGATGTAATTAACTTGCGAAATAGTCTCTTACCTTCTTGGTAAATGAAATTGCCAAGGAAACCACGGCAACAAGAAAGCCCAAATAAGCCTTGGTGGGCCAAGCAATTAAGAAGTTAACCAGAAACATAATCCGTAACCCAACCCTATTTTTCTTCTTTATAAAAAAGACCAAGAGGGCAAAACTCACGATGTAGGCGATACCTGTGTAGACCATATGGATGGGCTGTAATCCTCCTAAGGATACGTTCTTGGCTTTGAATATGATGGCAAATACAAAGGGCAATACCATCATAAGGGCATTAAGGATAAAAATGATCCGCAAGGGAATGGGTTTCTTCATTGAAAGAGTTGTCATGATATTTAGATTTAATAATTACATTATTATTTGATGACCGTTCGTCATTTATATAGGGTTAAAAAATTTTAAGCCAATACTACGTTTACAACCATCTCCTTACAATCTGTTAAAGGCTTGGCATTGGCTGTGGTTTTCATTCGGATTAAAGCCCCGTGCCAACTGTTTAGGATAAAGGCCGCCAATTGATTGGCATCCCTGTCTTTAGAAAGTGTCCCTTGCTCCTGGGCCTGTTGCAAGCAGGTAGCAAATACCGCCTCTAGCCTATCGAACTCCCGATCTAAAAGGTTTCGGAAGTTTTCGTTGATATCGGACAGCTCCGCGGAAAAATTCCCCATAAGACATCCCAACTTAAAATCTAGATTCCCTGAGTAGTTGGCAATAACACGATTAAAAAAGTTCTCAATGCGGTCCAACGGTTTTACGTTTTCATCCAACAAGGTGTTTTCATACAGTCGGAAACCGTTATCGCAGTACCGTTGTATCACCTCCAACGCATAAGACTCCTTATTATCGAAATGGTTGTAAAACGATCCCTTGGGGATTTCCACCTGTTCGGTAATCTCCTTAATCCCCGTAGCATGATAGCCGTTTAGGAACATCAATTCCAACCCGGCATTGAGGATATCTTCCCGATGTATCTTTCGTCTCACGGGAACAAATATAATGACCGATCGTCATATTTTAAAATATTCATCAAACTTTTAATACTATTTTAAGGATTAAAATTGAGGATACTGTGTATTCAAGTGTCCTTACGAGAATACAATTATAGTATTGGTTTAAAAAGAAAACTTAAGTTGGTAAGGTACATCATACATTTTACAGTACTTAATTCTAAATTCATTCCAGTCATTACACATTTTCATTAAATCAACAGCTTGAGAAATAAACTTAGACAGTTCGATTCTTGCTCCAGGTGCTAGATACTGATGATGCTTAAATTTTCGAACCCCAGGTATTATAAATGGATTAATAATTCTTAAAAAAGGTAGAACCTCATGAGAAAATCTATAGTAAATTATTTCATTTGTATACTTCCCTACTTTCCAGGGTTTTTGTGCAATTGGTCCTTTGTATGTCCAACCGTTCAATCTATATATTTCTTGATAATAATCCTGAGTGAAAATTGCTTCATATTCAGCAGGTGTTCTCAAAAGTTTACTATCTATTCCTTTTATTTTCCAAAGATCATAAACCGTAGTACTCGTTAATTGCCTTTTCTCAAGTTCTTGGTCGAGTTCCTTGTCTGAATATTTGTTCTTTATTTTAGCCTCTGTCTGATCTAAAATAAACCTCTTAATTAGGTTCTCGTTCCTCTTTTTTTGGAGAAGTTCAATCTTTCTCAATTCTTCTGGGGTCAAATCTGACTTTCTCATACGCCTAATTATAAATTGTGTTTCTTAAATATTTTATGTGATCATCGAATGAATGATTTCCTTTAAAGTTATGTTGTAATTTTCTTTTAAGTGCTTCAGTCTGTTTAGTAGGGTTAAGCTTTCTAGCTCTTCCCCATGCCCGTTTGTTATTCTTTGGTGCATCATAGGCATAAAAAACATAGATAAAACTTGGATCCACATGATTTACAGTTGCAAATTCTCTTACAATTTCCTGATTGTTTATTAAGCTCCCAATCTCTTTGGTTTTTTCTAGTGAAAACAAATATTTTCTTGCAAACTCATCAGCTTCTAATTCATTTTGAGATGTACTATCAAGTTGTTCCTGATTTTCAAGTGATATGTGGTAATTTGAAGAAAAGATCTCATCCCAGTCAAACAATACATGATATAGCTCATGAATCAATCCGAACCAAAGGGTTGGGTAGAACCCTCTATAGTCAGTTAATGCAATACAGGGTTTGTCATTTACTACAAAAGTTGCCCCTCTTATATGTAAGGAAGGGAAAGATGGAACGAACACAACAGTTATTCCCAATTGATATAAATGCTTAATAACATTAACTAATCCATTTAAAACATCCATTGAATAAGACCTTATTAAAGGGAAGTAATCTATAAGCTTATCTCTATTATAATCGTTTGGATTTCTTAATTCAATACACATTTGTTCTGCTAAAAACATCCAATTTTCTAAGCTACAGTTTTTCTTAGCTTTCTTACCCGCACTAAACACGACATTTAATTGTGGTTCACGATAATCAAGAATATCCTTAAGACCGAAATACTTAGTTACAGAATTAATTATTTCATCATAATCTGTTAAAGATTTAATTATTCCTACTTTTCGCAATTCAGCTAAATTGAATTTTTCGTTAAGAAAGTCAACTATTTCGCTAGTTTGATTAATATTCTTGCTTAACGGATAAGTCTCTTTAAGCTTTTCTAAATATAATTTTGCAACTTCATCTAATTCAATTCCTAAGAAATTTGAAAGTTTGATCAGCTGTGTATAATCTAAGAGTTTTTGCTCACCAGATAATATACCATCCAAAGTTCTCGTCCCCATTCCCATAATCTTTAATGCAGTAGTTTTTCGGATTTCAAGGCTCAATAATCGCTGTTCGAAAAGTTCTAATAGAGATTCTTTTACCTTAACTGGCTGAGGTTCAAAAAGACGCTTGAGTATGTCATCGCTATCGTGTGTGTTTTTACTCATTTAATGTACAGGTGCTTTGTTTTTTTTTATTAATATTTATTATAAACACTAGGTTTATTCAAAAAAAATGCAATGATGCACTTTTTATTTGGTTAAATATAAAAAAGCCAATTCAATTCTTATATTAATTTCCTGTTTGGTTGCGAAAAGTTATTAACATCATTGAATCTAGAGATTTTGAATCTTACAATCCAAAATAAAAAAACCACCCAAATTTCATAAACCAAGACCCCCGCGCAAGAAATATTTTATAATTTTAATAAAGTTAGCATTAACCATACTTTATGAAACGATTTCTTTTTTGGATTGCCCTAGCCGTTTTTTTGGGAAGCTGTAGCAACGATGATGACTCTGGCGCCAATACCAACGATGGGATTACACTATCCGTAGAGGACCAAACCATCACCATAAATGAAAACCCCGAGGAAGGGGCTATCCTCACACAAATCCAAGCCCAAAGCAACTTAGACGAGTTTGCTTATGAGCTGGAGCATGTTACCATAGAAGATGCCATAGTATTGGATCGTGATACGGGCGAAGTCATTGTAAACGATGCTTCCTTATTCAATTTCGAGTTGCATCAGGAAATGCGTTTCAACATACGGGTTTCGGTACAGCAACGTATAGAAAGGGCGGTACTTACCATCCGTATCACCAATTTGGATCCCGAAGGGGAATTTAGGGGCTATGTGGACCTTACCTCCCAAGAGCGGGTCGATTTCTTTGGGAGCAACAATTACCAATCCATTAGTAGAAACCTCACCATTGGTGGGCCAGTTCCTGATGGGGAAACCCCCATTACCACTCTCCTTCCCCTGCAAGCCCTCACCCGTGTCGGGGGGCATTTAACCATAGAAAATGCAGACGAACTACCCAACCTCAACGGTTTGGAAGGATTGGAGTTTGTTGAGGACAACCTTGTTATTGAAAACAACGATGTATTAAACGATCTTACCCAACTTTCTAACCTTACGGTTGCCGATGATTTTATCATAAAAAGGAACCACAACTTTGTCCATCTTCAAGGACCCGAAAACCTATCGGTAGGAAGGACACTTCAGATTACCGAATGTTCGGGCTTGCTATCCATCCAGGGTTTTGCAGGTAATGCCCAGATAGAAGGGTTAACCATAGACTTAAATGCTTTCTTGACCAACATCGATGCTTTTGGAAATCTGGAAACCTTAAGTGGAGAACTACAAATTATAAACAACCCCAACCTTATGGATCTCGATTTTTTGGAGAACCTAAGGCAGGTGGGAAGCCATGCTTCCATTCATAAAAACCCAATGGCCACATCCATAGTACTTCCATCTTTGGAATCTGTACAAGGGGATTTTTCCATAGCAAGCAACCTTGCCGTAACAAGTATTATTGGTTTAGAAGGGCTTACCCATGTGGGCGGTAACTTTCAGGTTGTAAACAACAGTAATTTTGGTGATTTTTGTGTGTTTACCAACCTTATTGAAAACGAGGGCATACAACAAAATTACATTGTAAGTGGGAATAGCTTTAACCCTTCCCAACAGGATATTTTGGATGGTAATTGCTCTTTATAAAAACCAACTATGAATATCATTACCGCAACTGCAGATCACCTAGACATATTAGCCCCTTTATTCGATGGCTACCGAGTATTCTACAAACAGGCTTCCGATCTGGAGGCTGCCCGAAGTTTTCTGTCAGAACGGTTTCAGAAAAAAGACTCCACGATCTTTTTGGCGTTGGATGAAAACGGTAACGGACTTGGGTTTACCCAGCTCTACCCTAGTTTTTCCTCCGTATCCATGCAACGCACTTATATATTGAACGATTTATATGTATCCAAAGCTGCACGTGGAAAAGGTGTTGGGGAATCCTTGCTGGAACATGCCAAAGCCTTTGCCAAACAACAAGGGGCCAAAGGACTTACTTTGGAAACCGCTGTGGACAATCCTGCTCAAAAATTATACGAGCGCCTGGAATGGAAAAAAGACACCGATGTTTTTCATTACACTTGGAAGGCATAAACTAATCCATTTAGCGTATTTTTGTATTCTAAACACACCGATATGGATCACCTAACGAAACTAGAGGAAATGTTGGACCAGGCCAACCTGGACATAAAAGACGGATTGTACGAACAAGCTTCCAACAAACTGGAAAAGATCATAGACATCGATCCCAACTTTGGAAAAGCCTACAACCACTTAGGATACTTGTACGAGGTAAAGTTCAAGGAATATGAAAAAGGACAGACCCTCTATAAGCTCTGCATAGAGAAAACACCTATGTACCCCAGTGTATACTATAACTACGCCATCCTACTCTCTACCTTGGGGAAATGGGACGAATTGAAAGATCTTTTGGATAAAGCCATGGGCATTCCCGGGATCACTAAATCCACCATCCTGAACGAGTACGCCATTATGTACGAACAGCAAGGTGAGTTGGACAAGGCCATAGATCACTACCGCCAAACCGGGTTGAGCACCTTGGACAAAGGTGTCTTGGACCGTGCCAAAACATCCATAGAGCGATGTAAAGCCAAAAAAGATTTGTTTTAATGCGGATAGACATTATCACCGTACTCCCCGAATTGCTGCAAAGCCCCTTCGAAGCTTCCATTCTTAAAAGGGCCATAGAGAAAGGGCTAGTAGAAATTCACTTCCATAATTTAAGGGACTATGCCTCCAACAAATACAAACAGATAGACGACTATCAGTTTGGGGGCGGGGCCGGTATGGTCATGATGATAGAACCCATAGACAAATGTATTTCCCAATTAAAAGAAGAGCGTGACTACGACGAAGTCATTTATATGACTCCCGATGGTACAACGCTCAATCAAGGCATTGCCAATGAGCTTTCGCTTAAGGGCAACATGATTATACTCTGTGGGCATTACAAAGGCGTTGACCAGCGGGTACGCGATCACTTTATTACCCGTGAGATCTCCGTTGGGGATTTTGTGTTGAGCGGCGGGGAATTGGCAGCCGCCATCCTCTGCGATGCCGTTATCCGCCTTATTCCAGGGGTATTGAGCAATGAAACCAGTGCTTTAACCGATAGCTTCCAGGATAACTTACTGGCGCCACCCATCTATACACGACCTGCCGAATACAAGGGCTGGAAGGTTCCCGATATTTTACTGAGCGGGCACAATGGCAAGATTGAAGAATGGCGGGAGGAACATGCCCTAAAGCGCACCCAAGAACGGCGCCCTGACTTACTGAATGATTAATTTTCCACTAAACACATTTTAATGTTTAAAAAAGTAGACCAAGTATTGGCAGCATTAGGCAATATAAGAGCCATGGAACGATTGCATGTCGATACGTATACCGAAAACCTAATTGAAAATATACCCGGGGATTTAATAGCCGAATCTTCCGATGGTCAATTGTTCGTAGGGGTTCAAGAATTGAATGGCTATTATTTTTTGGAGACGACGTTCTTAAGCAAAGTCGGGATAAAAACCTATAAAGGGGGCAGCTTATCCTTTACCGGGGGCAAAAATACTTTTGAAATTAAAAGCGACACCCAGGAAATTAAAAGTGAATACTCCAATGTATCGTATCGCTATATGACGGATGTTAGCTTTGAAGTCACCAAAAACGAACTAAAGCGTATTGTACAAGGCGATTTTAAACAAGTGCAGTTTAGCTTCAAAAAGAAATCGCTTACATTCCATAAAAAAATTTAGAAGGGAGGTTTCGACGTTCATGACGAAAACTAAACCTACTATTATAGAGACACATCAAGTACCTGAACTATCCGCTAAACAACGGCTTCAGGACTACGCAGTAGGTGTTTTCCGAACACTTCCCAGTAGAAAGGGAACCAAGAAGGCCATTAAAAGCGGAAGGATCTGTATCAATGGAGCCCAAGGCTTTACGGGCGATTGGATCCGTGGTGGGGAGGAGTTGACCCTGTACGAACCAAAAATATCCAAAAAACCTTCGATTGATGTTCCACTCACGGTTTTGTTTGAAGACGATCACCTTGCCATCATTCACAAACCTGCTGGGGTTTTGGTCAGTGGCAACAAACGGTTTACCATAGAGAATGCCTTATCCTTCAATTTGAAAAAAAGCCAGGAACCCGATGCCTTGTTGCGTCCCGAACCCATCCATCGGTTGGACTATCCTACCACTGGAGCATTGCTTATTGGGAAAACCGCAAAAGCAGTGATGCTCTTAAACACCCTTTTTGAAGAACGAAAAGTTGAAAAGACCTACCTCGCCGTTACCATAGGTGCTATGGATGACAAGGGAGTGATCGAAGAACCCATCGACAGTAAACCTTCCCGATCCACGTTCAAAAAAATTGCTTCCGTTCCTTCCGAACGTTTTGAAGCTCTTAATTTATTGGAGTTGGTGCCCCATACGGGGCGAAGGCATCAGTTGCGGAAACACCTTTCTTTTTTGGGGAATTCTATCTTGGGCGATCCTTTGTACAGTAAAGAAGGACTGCTTTTAAAGGGAAAGGGGTTATATCTACATGCCTATTTATTGGCCTTTGTACATCCTGTAACACATGCAACAATTCGTATAAAAGCCCCGATCCCCAAGAAATTCGAAAAGTTATTCCCCGAGAGCCTTGTCAATTAGGCAAAAACAACTATTTTTGCAGTCGATTTACCCCAACCTCTGGCGATAGACGTGAATGTTGTTGTAAACGTAACATAATCAAAACATTAAAAATGGAAGCGTTAGTTAAATTTGTTCAAGACGAATTTGTAACCAAAAAAGAGTTCCCTCAGTTTGGTGCAGGGGATACAATCACTGTATACTACGAAATCCGTGAAGGAGACAAGAAAAGAACCCAGTTCTTTAGAGGAGTAGTAATCCAGGTAAAAGGAGCTGGAACCACACAAACCTTTACCATTAGAAAAATGTCTGGTACTGTTGGGGTAGAACGTATTTTCCCATTGAACATGCCAGCGTTGCAAAAAATTGAAATCAACAAGAAAGGTAGCGTACGTAGAAAGCGTATTTACTACTTCAGAGGACTTACTGGAAAGAAAGCAAGAATCAAGGAAAAGAGAGCTTAAGTCCAAGACAAAGCATATGCGAAAGGCGACTCCCACTGGGGTCGCCTTTTTTATTGACAATTGTTAATAACCCACGTTAGTAAATTGTTAATCTTTAAGAGGTTATATTATTTGGAAATTAAATTTCTTCAACTACTTTAGTACCATCGAAACGGGATAACACCCGAAGAGATATTAAAGTAACGTTCTTTAAAACTGTTTTTTGAATTGCCTGAAATGACAAAGGTACCTGTACCCGAGTCACTAGATGAAAAAAGCAGGAGCAGAAGTTGAGAAACATAGATTGGTTATTATCAATAGGATCGAAACGACTGTTCAGCTGAAGAAAATCACGGTAGCAAGGGATTAATCAACTTGCTCACAGGACGGAAGCTCCGGCGGAAGGACTGGCCGGTAACGATTTCCTTCACAAGGAGCCATATGATAGTAGCAATACTTTATATGGCTCTTCTTGTTTTTACCCCCTTCCCATTCTTCAACTAGAAAAAGCCCCTTTCCTTTTAAACCGCTTTTCAATTCCTTATCTTTGCAAGCCTGTACGCAGGGCGTACATCATGTATAACTTCATTAAACATTCAAACACAAATGACAGACATCGCCAAGATCATTTATACCAAGACCGATGAAGCACCCGCTTTGGCAACCCGATCGTTACTTCCCATTGTAAAAGCGTATACGGCACCTTCGGGAATTGCCATAGAAACCCGTGATATTTCCCTAGCAGGAAGGATCATTGCCAACTTCCCCGAATACCTAAACGAAGGGCAACGCATAGACGACGCCCTTGCCGAATTGGGCGAACTGGCTAAAAAACCAGAGGCCAATATTATTAAGCTTCCCAACATTAGTGCTTCCATCCCACAGCTTACCGCTGCCATAGCCGAATTACAAGCTAAGGGATATGCGCTACCCGACTATCCGGAAGAGCCCGAAAACGATGAAGAAAAGGCGATCAAGTCAAAATACGACAAGATAAAAGGAAGCGCCGTAAACCCTGTTTTGCGTGAAGGAAACAGTGACCGAAGAGCGCCCAAAGCCGTAAAGAACTACGCAAAAAAGAATCCCCACAGAATGGGGGCATGGTCTTCAGCATCTAAATCCCACGTAGCTACGATGTCGGCTGGGGATTTTAGAAACAACGAAAAGTCCGTGACTATAGAGAAAGAAGGCAATCTACAAATTGTGCTTAACGGTGCCGATGGTAGCCAAACCGTTCTTAAAGAAAGTGTTCCTGTACTTAAAGGCGAAATTGTAGACGCTACCGCCATGAGCAAAAAAGCGTTGCTTGCTTTTCTTGCAGAACAAGTTCAAGATGCCAAAGAACAAGGGATATTATTCTCCTTGCACATGAAAGCCACGATGATGAAGGTTAGTGACCCCATTATCTTTGGACATGCCGTTCGCGTATTCTTTGCCGATTTATTCGAAAAACACGGAGATACCTTCGAAGAAATCGGAGTGGATGTAAACAACGGATTCGGTGACCTGGTTTCCAAACTGGACGAACTTTCTGCTGAAAAGAAAGCTGAAATAGAAAACGACATACAACTTGCTTTGGAGAACGGACCCGACCTAGCTATGGTAAATAGCGACAAAGGGATTACCAACCTTCATGTTCCCAGCGATGTTATTATCGATGCCTCCATGCCAGCCATGATCCGTACTTCCGGGCAAATGTGGAATGCAGACGGGGAACAGCAAGACACCAAAGCCGTAATCCCCGATAGTAGCTATGCAGCCTTGTACCAAGCCACTATCGATTTCTGTAAAAACAATGGTGCCTTCGATCCCACGACTATGGGAACCGTTCCTAACGTAGGTCTTATGGCGCAGAAAGCCGAAGAGTATGGTTCTCACGACAAAACCTTCGAAATTCCAAAGAATGGAACCATTGCTGTGATCGATCAAGATGGGAATACCCTTATGGAGCATACAGTAGAAACGGGTGACATCTGGCGTATGTGCCAAGTAAAAGACCTGCCTATACAAGATTGGGTAAAATTGGCCATTACAAGAGCCAAAGCTACAGGATGGCCAGCCGTATTTTGGTTGGATGAAAACCGTGCCCATGATGCTCAGCTCATCAAAAAAGTAAACGCCTATCTCCTAAACCACGATACCAACGGATTGGAAATTAAAATCCTTTCCCCAGAAAAGGCGACCCATTATACGTTAGAGCGTGTTAAGAATGGGGAAAACACCATTTCGGTAACGGGTAACGTACTTAGGGATTACCTAACAGACCTCTTCCCTATCCTGGAATTGGGAACCAGTGCCAAAATGCTTTCCATTGTTCCTTTAATGAACGGTGGTGGATTGTTCGAAACCGGTGCTGGGGGATCTGCTCCCAAGCACGTGCAGCAGTTTAACGAAGAAGGGCATTTACGATGGGATTCCTTGGGTGAGTTCCTAGCGTTGGCTGTATCCTTGGATCATTTGGGGGAAAAATTCAACAACCATAAGGCCATTGTTTTGGGGGAAGCCTTGGACAATGCTACCGAAAAATTGTTGGAAAATAAAAAAGGACCTTCCCGAAAGGTAAACGAAATAGACAATCGCGGAAGTCATTTTTATTTAGCCATGTACTGGGCAGAAGCCTTGGCGAATCAAGATAAGGATGCTGCTTTAAAAGAGCGCTTCGCTCCTATTGCTTCCCAGCTAAAGGAGAACGAAACCAAGATCATGGATGAGCTTAACGCAGCGCAGGGAGCTCCAGTGGATATTGAAGGCTACTACGATCCCAACGAAGATTTGGCATCCAGCCAAATGAGACCGAGTGAAACATTCAATGCTATATTAAATAGCATTCAATAATAGAACATAAACTTATGTTAAATGAAAGCCCATCGTAATGTTGGGCTTTTTTTTGAGACTTATCTTTATAAAAACTTTACCATTTGAAAAGATTCCTTACCCTTCTTTTTCTAATTGGATCCCTCACACTTGCTGCTCAGCAAAAGTTTACCCTTAGCGGAACCCTTACCGAAGCTGCTACAGGAGAAACATTAATAGGTGTAAATGTAATTATCCCGTCTTTACAAACGGGAACCATTACCAATGAGTATGGTTTTTATTCCATTACCCTTCCCGAAGGGGAATACGAAGTGGTATACAGCAGTCTTGGTTTTGTTTCCAATCGGGTTCAAATCTCATTAACGGAAAACCGTACCCAAAATATCTTTTTGGAAAACGACACAGAGCAGCTGGACGAAGTAGTAATTAGTGCCGATGTAGAACGGGCCAATATCAAAGCGCCCCAAATGAGCGTGAATGCCCTAACTGCTGGTACCATAAAAAGCATCCCTGTTGTTTTGGGGGAAGCCGATGTGGTTAAATCGATCCTACTGCTTCCTGGGGTAACCAATGCCGGGGAGGGATCCTCGGGCTTCAATGTTCGTGGTGGAGCTGTGGACCAAAACCTAATCTTACTCGACGAAGCTACTATTTTCAATTCCTCCCACCTTTTCGGTTTCTTTTCGGTCTTTAATCCCGATGCTATTAAAGACGTTAAGTTATACAAAGGCGGCATCCCTGCCCGCTATGGAGGAAGGGTTTCGTCCGTTTTGGATATATTTCAGAAAGAAGGAAACAGCAAGGAACTCAAAATAAATGGGGGAATTGGCGCTGTGGCAAGTAGGCTACTCGCCGAAGGGCCTATTGTTAAAGACAAAGCCGCTTTCCTTGTGGGTGGAAGGGCTTCGTATGCCCATCTGTTCCTTCCCCTTTTCGATGTGGATAACAGCGCCTACTTCTACGATCTCAACACAAAACTCAACTACAGAATCAATGATAGAAACAGCATATTCCTTTCTGGTTATTTTGGGAGGGATCTGTTCGACATTAACGATAGCTTCACCAACCTATATGGAAATGCTGTAGGGAATTTTAGATGGAATCATATTTTTTCGGACAAGCTGTTCTCTAACCTATCGCTTATCTATTCCGATTACTTCTATGGACTGGAATTGGATTTTGTAGGGTTTGAATGGAATTCAGGTATTCGAAATTTCAACTTGAAATACGACCTAAAACACTACCTAACCGATAAGCTTCAAATCAACTACGGAGCCAATAACATTTATTACAGTTTTAATCCTGGAAAGATTGAACCCAACAACCCAGATTCGGGGATCATAGAAGAACAACTCATAAAAAAATACGCCAACGAATCGGCTATTTATGTAGATGTAGAGCACAACATTACCAATAAGTTAAGCGTACAATACGGAATCAGACTCAGTCATTTTATTCGGTTTGGGCAGGACGAGATCAATGTGTACCAAGACAACAACCCGGTTGAGTTCGATCCACTGTTGCTTATTTATCGTGAAGCCGAACCTATTGATGTAAGGGCTTCCAGCCGAAGCGAACAGCTGGAATCGTTTACCAATTTCGAACCCCGCATCTCGGCTTCCTATGCTTTTAATGATGATTTTTCCTTGAAAGGAAGCTACACCCGCCTTTCACAATACCTTCATTTGCTTTCCAATACCAGTTCCCCTACTCCTTTGGACGTTTGGACACCCAGTGGCCCGTTCATAAAACCGCAATTGTTGGATCAATATGCTTTTGGGGTGTTCAAGAATCTAAAAGATGGGGATTTTACGATCGAATCTGAAGTGTACTACAAAGACATTCAAAACAGAATCGATTATATAGATGGAGCCGACCTTATTGCTAACAATGCCATAGAACAGGTGATCCTTAATGGTGAAGCACGAGCCTATGGTTGGGAATTCCTCCTACGTAAAAACACAGGAAAATTACAGGGTTGGTTGGCCTATACCCTCTCCAAGTCGGAACAAAGAACAGCGCCCAGAAATGAAACCGAAACAGGCATCAACTCTGGGGAATGGTACAATACGCCCTATGACAAACCACACGATATTTCCATGTATGCCAACTACGAATTGAATGACAAATGGAGTTTCAATACCAATTTTGTTTTTCAAACTGGACGACCTACCAATTACCCCATTGGTCAATTTGTTTTTCAGGAGGTGGTGGTTCCCTATTATGGTTTAAGGAATGTAGAACGGTTGCCTTCTTACCACCGCATTGATGTTTCAGCAGTACTAAAACCCAGAAAAAACAAAAACCGTAAATGGCAAAGCGAATGGGTCTTTAGCATATACAACCTATACAATAGGCGCAATGCAGCATCCATTAACTTTAGGGAAAATGCAGACACAGGGATCAACGAAGCCGTACGTACTTCCATCTTTGGGATCGTACCGGCTGTAACCTATAATTTTAAATTCTAAGCAATGAAACGAGTACTAAGAAATTTAAAAATTGTTTTACAAAGAGGAATGTTTAAATTTCTTAGTGCGAGAATGAGTGCAACGAATGATTACACACGTTCTCAATTTTATGATTAATTTATTTATCAAAAAACACTAAAATTTAAACGTGTGAAAAAGATACGTTACATATTCCTTTTCATTATGGGATTCGGTCTATTTAGCTCTTGTGAAGACGTAGTAGACATAGATACCCCTACAGAGCCACCCCGATTGATCATCGATGCGTTAATTCGTGTAGACACCTCCAATCCCACTACTGAAACCAAGGTGATTATCACCCAGACCAGTTCTTTTTTCGACAGCCCCACCCCTGTGCAAGCAGACGAAGTAATCCTTACCAATGCAACTGCAGGAATTACATTACCCCTGTCAGAAATTGGGCCCGGAACGTATACAAGCTTCCTTCCCACCCAAAATATTATGGAGGATGAGTGGTTCTTGCAAGTAACCCACGATGGGGAATTGTATGTTGCCTTTGCAGAATTTGTTCAAAGTGTTCCCATAAATACCGTCACTCAAGGCGATGGATCTATCTTTGATGAAGATGATACCGAGGTAATTATCAATTTCACAGACGAACCTGGAAGGGATGATTTCTATTTATTCGATTTCGATTTTGGTAATTTTTTAGCCACAGAAGACGAGTTTTACCAAGGGCAAACCTTCGAATTTTCCTATTTCTATGATGATGAATTGGAAGTCGGTGAACAAGCCGAAATAGGCATTTTGGGGATTAATCAGGAGTTTTTCAATTACATGACTACCCTCATCGAACAAAGTGAAGGCGGATTTGGCCCTTTCGAAACCCCAGTAGTTACGCTACGTGGCAATTTCATCAATGCGATCGACGTAGAAGAAGATGGCACGTTTACGGCAGTGGGCGATCCCGACAAGTTCGCTTTGGGTTATTTTTCCATTTCCGAAGAATACAAAACCACTTTTGTGGTTCAATAAACTGCTTTTATATTTTCGAAAACCAATGTATTAATACGTATTTTTGAATAATCAAAAAATCGTTCCATTGTCATTCACTAAAACCACAGAGCAGGATTCCCATTACAACAATCTGGAAAAAATGGGGGTTCGCGAATTGCTCGAAAATATAAACAAGGAAGACAAAACCGTTCCTTTGGCGGTAGAACGTGCCTTGCCACAAATAGAAATCCTTGCCGAAAAGGTAGCTACCTCCCTCAAAAATGGTGGAAGACTCTTCTATATAGGAGCAGGAACCAGTGGACGATTGGGTATTGTAGATGCCAGCGAATGCCCGCCTACTTTTGGGGTTTCCCACGATTTGGTTATTGGACTTATTGCCGGTGGTGATTCTGCCATTCGGAAAGCTGTGGAATTTGCTGAAGATTCCGAAAAACAGGGTTGGGAAGATTTAAAGTCTTATTCTATTTCTGAAAAAGACATTGTTATCGGTATTGCTGCTTCGGGTACAACCCCTTACGTTATTGGAGCATTAAAAAAGTGTAATGAAGAGGGTATTCCTACGGGCTGTATCACCTGCAATGAAAACAGTCCTTTAGCCAACACAGCAACGCATCCTGTAGTAGTGGTTGTAGGCCCTGAATTTGTCACGGGCAGTTCCAGAATGAAAGCAGGTACCGCACAGAAATTGGTACTGAATATGATCAGTACGACAGCTATGATCCAGTTGGGGCGTGTAAAGGGAAATAAAATGGTCGATATGCAGTTAAGCAATAACAAATTGGTCGATCGTGGAACCCGAATGGTGATGGATGCCTTGGAAATTAAAGAAGACGAAGCCGAATTTTTACTGAAACAACACGGAAGTGTTCGAAAAGCCATAAACGCCTATAAAAATGGATGAAACCAATCAGAAATTCACGGATAAGAAATTACTCGTAAAAGGGTTGAAAATGTTGGGTTTAGCATTGCCTTTACTCGTCTTAACCACCTATATTTTTACCGTTGCATTCTTAAATAAGGAGAAAATTCCTCTCTATATTCTATTGCCGCTAGGGATTATTGGAATGGCTGCCACTATCTATCTGCTGTTTGGAGGGATAAAGACTATTTTAAAAGCCGTTTTCGATTAGTTTACTTTTGTAGTATTCTAACTGTTTGTCATCCTTATTAAGCTTAACGTACTTTTGCCCTTCCCAAAAAATCGTATCCTTCTTAACCCGCATCAACTCATCTTTTAAATACAAATAGTTGAAATAGTCGAAATTCATCTCTGGAAGGGTTATTTCTACCTTGTTATTCCCAAGATCCAAAACCTTAAAAAATGATTTGGTATTCCCCTTCAGCAAAAGATATTGCCGTTTTAGATAAATTTCAATGACTATACTAGTCCCAAAAAAATGAGGATCTACAGGATCTATAGGGATTATAAGTTTGCTATCCGAGTTTTGATCTAAGGTAAATGAAAAATCTTCCGTTTCAAATACAGCCTTGTCGTAGTTGACATACACGTCTATAAGAACTTGGTCTCCCACTTTATGGGGTATATTCTTCTTTTCGATGGAATTATAAACTTCGCCGCAAGTAAATTGATCAAAAAAATCAGCATAGTTTGTGAAATTGATATACAAAAACTTACTATCCTCTCCTAATTTAGATTCTTTGGTTTCAAACTCATCCCAATCCTCAAATCGGAGATTAAGCTGTCTATTGGAATTTACTTCTATAAAATGATCATGGATCACTTTTAAAGTGCCACCTGAAGAACCCGTACTTTGTCCGTTATGGGGTCCAGTTGAATATCTATCGAGATAATATCTATTGTCTAATATTTCAATAGTCCCAATATTATCAATGTTTTTATATATTCCATTTAGTGAAGTGCTTTCTTGACCCAATGCTATAAATCCTGTCAATAAAAAGAGTATGGTTAGCGATTTTCTCATTTTGTTGGTATTTTATTCCATCAAAATACATTTTCGTTGATTGAAAGAATACACAAAATGAGGGAAAGCCTGTATTGAATGAGGATATTCTAGAAAACAGAAAGGATATGGTTATTCTAAAGTCTTATTTTGATTAAAGTATCCCTATCACCAAAAAACCAAGATACGTACCTAGTGCATTACCAAGGGTGCCAACTAAAATAGCAGGAAGGATCAATTCTTTTCTTTGAAATGTTTCGGCTAATGCAATAGCCGTAGTTCCTCCCCCAATATTGGCTTGACTAGCAATGGATATCATTTCCCAGTCTTTATAAAAAACACTCCCCAACAAAATGAGGATGACACCATGTATAAGTACTGCCGAAGAAGCAAAAATAAGTAGTGTAATCCCAATACTTTTAAGCTCAATCACCGAGCTAATTTCACAATAAGCCCCAATAACTGCCAAAAACAAATACACCAGATACAAGCCCAATGCATTAGATGCTTTCAATTTAGAAACAAATCGGGTTTGTGCCAGCAAGATCCCTAGGGTCGTAATGGTTAAAATGGAAGGGATTTTGGGTGCTATGGTCGTTACCATTTCTGAAACAAAATAAGCCCCGACGCCTAAGAAAACAAGCCAAGCGAATGAATGTAGGTCCATTTTCTTCTGCTCATCGTCTGATGCTTCGCTATTTGATATTTCAATTTTCTTATCCTTCCAAAAGGATCGTAAAAACACTGGAATTACTAAGGTGATGACAATCCACAACGTAGTCACGACATTATCCACCGCTAAGGTCCCTGCATATAAAACCCCGCGTTCCTGAAAATTGTATTCCAAAGCTATAGCATTAAAGTTAACGCTACCCCCCGTATACGTTCCTGTTAGCATTCCTGCAATTATTCGTCCGTCCTCACCAAGTACCTGCTGTGGGGAAGTAAGGTACCATGTAGCCAATACTCCTAATGTTGTAGCTAAAGAACCTATTAAAAACAGAACAATCATTGGGGTTCCTGCCTTTCGTATGGTTCTTAAGTTTACATCCAACAATAAATAAAATATGGATATGGGTGCTAAATAGGTAAATATGCCACCGTATAATGGGATGGCATTTGAAGCTGAAGGGATTAATTTAAAATTTGCAATGATAGCCGTAAAGACAATGACTAATAATGCAGTCCCAAATCTCTTTCCCCATTTGGTTTTAGCAGCATAATATGCCAATATAACCATTGCGCATAGTACAAATAATACATAAACAGGGTTTTCAATAAAGCTCATTAAATGTATACGATCATTAATAGATATAGTTCAGAGAGTCAGGTCCCTTACAAATCTAACCTTTTTTCTTATTGAACAAAAAGAGAAGGTTTCGTGTAATGATCTTAGGGTAGGGTTGCAAATTTTGTTGCATAAAAAAAGGGCCCTCCAGTTTGGAGGGCCCTTGAAGAAGGCGGCGACCTACTTTCCCGCAGTCGCAGTATCATCGGCGCAAACGGGCTTAACTTCTCTGT
>JANQKN010000061.1 GCA_028281065.1 Flavobacteriaceae bacterium
ATAAAATGCAGAAGAACCTTTCTACTAGAAAACAGAACCCTTTTAGATAAGTAAAAATGCTAAACATAACTCACAATAGCGTCAATAAACAGGTGGATCTTGGCCATTATAAGGCTTTTTCAAAAGCCAATAAACCAAATCACTACAAATACTTTAATCGGTTTTTGGTCGTGTTTTCAATTATAGCAGTTATCATCCTGTTTCTACCTTGGACCCAGACTGTAACAGGAAATGGGTATGTAACTACCCTTACCCCCGACCAACGGCCCCAAACCATACAATCACCTATTCCGGGGCGGATTGAGCAATGGTTTGTTCGTGAAGGGGATTTTGTTCAGAAAGGGGATACTATTTTGCATATTTCGGAGATTAAGACCGAGTACCAAGACCCTAACCTAGTAGATAGGACCGTTGCGCAACGCGATGCAAAAACACGGTCGGTGGCTTCCTATAAAGAGAAGATAGTTGCCCTTGAAAATCAAATAGGAGCCCTACAAAGAGAAAGTCGCCTAAAACTGGAGCAAGCCCGCAATAAGGTTCGACAAGCACAACTTAAAGTGGTTTCGGACAGTATCGATCTTGAGGCAGCCAAGACCAACTATCAAATCGCGGAGCGTCAATATAACCGAACCGTACAGCTTCAGGAAGAAGGTTTGAAAGCGGTTACCGATGTGGAAGAAAAACGGCTTAAACAACAAGAAATGCAAGCCAAAAGAGTATCGCAGGAAAACAAGCTGCTTGCCAGTAGAAACGAATTGATAAATTCTGAAGTTGAAGTAAGCCGTGTTGTAGCTGCGTATGCCGATAAGATCTCCAAAGCACAGAGTGAGCGCGCAACGGCGGCATCCTCCCAATTTGAAACCGAAGCGGAAGTAGCAAAGCTTGAAAACCAGACCACAAACTACCAAATTCGCAGTACCATGTATTATGTTACCGCCCCACAAAGTGGGTTTATTAACAAAGCCTTGCGTGCGGGACTGGGAGAAACCTTTAAGGAAGGTGAACAACTGGTTAGTATTATGCCGTCAGAATATGACCTCGCAGTAGAAACTTATGTGGACCCATTGGACCTTCCACTTATTCATTTAAACGAAAAAGTGCGGATTCAATTCGACGGTTGGCCCGCTATCTTCTTCAGGGGTTGGCCCAATGCCTCTTACGGTACCTTTGGGGGGGAAGTAGTTGCTATTGAAACTTTTATTAGTGACAACGGAAAATTTAGGGTGCTCATCGCCCCTGACAAAGACCAGTCGGCTTGGCCAGAAAACGTGAGGGTAGGTTCTGGTGCTTTTACCATGGCCTTATTGGAGGATGTCCCCATTGGATATGAAGTATGGCGGAGGTTAAATGGATTCCCTCCCAATTACTATATCCCCAATACTGAAAAAGAAACTGCCAAAACGAAAAGGAAATGAATTGTCCCAAGTTAATCATCATTCTACTGGCGTTCGTAACACATTCTTCCATATTCCTGGCACAAAATCCAGCTAAGGATAACTTGTTGAGTGTTTTATCTTATGAAGAATTTATAGGGCATGTAAAAGCACACCACCCACTTATGAAGCAAGCCAATTTGCGTCTTACCGAAGGCGAAGCTAAGCTCCTTAAGGCACGGGGTGGGTTCGATCCAAAGATCGAGGTGGATTATAATCGAAAACTATTTAAGGGTACGGAATATTGGGATGTTCTAAGTACCACGTTCAAGATACCCACCTGGTATGGTTTGGAGTTCAAGGCCAATTTCGAACAGAATTCGGGAGAGTTCCTCAATCCTGAGTTTTCGGTACCTGGAGACGGATTGTATAGCGCAGGTGTTTCGTTGGACCTAGCCAGAGGGTTTCTTATCAACGACCGTATGGCGAATTTGAAAAAAGCCAAGTTTTTTAAGGAGCAAACCCAGGCAGAACAGGATCTATTGGTCAATGATCTTATTTTTGAAGCTACAAAGGCCTATCTGGATTGGGTCGAAGCCTTTAATGAAGAGTATATTTACACCCAGTTTTTAACAAACGCAACGCAAAGACTTGAAGGGATAAAGCGTAGTGTAGAAGCTGGAGATAAGGCGGCTATCGACAGTGTCGAGGCTCGAATAACCTACCAAAACAGGCAGCTTAGCCAAGAGGCAGCCCGCCTAAAACGAGTAAAAGCATCACTTAAGGCCAGCAACTTTTTATGGTTAAACGAAGTACCTTTGGAGATACAGGAACATGTGGCTCCAGCCCTCCCAACTTCTCAAACCCTAACAACATCCTTGGTTCTCGAAGGTATTACGATTACAGATACGTTGGTAGCAGATCATCCTAAACTACGGAGTCTGGATGCCAAGATACAAGGGCTGGAAGTGGAACGTTCCCTGAAGCGAAACAAATTGCTTCCCCAAATTACCTTGGATTATAATTTCCTCACAGAAACACCCACTGAGTTTGGCACTTTCAATACAGCAGAATACAAGGGAGGACTTACTTTTCGGTTTCCTCTTTTCTTGCGAAAAGAACGAGGCGACGTCAATTTAGCCAACGCAAAATTGCAAAGTGCAAATCTTGATAGGATGAGTACATCGCTGACCCTTCAAAATAAAATCAAAATAGCCAACCGGGAAATCAATTCCCTGGCTTCCCAACAATCCCTCATTACAGCTATTGTGATAGACTACCAAAGGCTGGTACGTGCCGAAGAACGTAAATTCGAATTGGGGGAAAGCTCACTTTTTCTCATTAATTCCCGGGAGCAAAAGTACATTGAAGCCAGTCTTAAAGAGAATAACCTTCAGATAAAGGCTCTAAAAGCGACTGCAGGTTTATACAATGTCTTGGGGCTTACATTTTGATAAGTAAGCGGAATGATCTCAAAGAGAGTTGCTTTTTATAAGCTCTTGAAAAGTTTGGAATTGGTGTAATTTCGGGTATGGAGTAATTACTTTAGGTCCGTTTTAAACCCCTTCATTTATAAAATAGGGGCGATTCGCTCAAATATTTTCGTTCTGCGGGAGGTATTTCGTCATTTTTGGGATAAATTTAGAATCGAAAAGTTGCTTTAATCAGCATACGGTTCATCAAAAAATAACCAATGAAAAAACCTCCAATAATAATCTACCTGTGTTTTCTATTCACATCATTTCTATTGGCTCAAAATAACTATTCCCAGAGTGGTTACTATACATGGTATGATGATATCGTTGGGATAGAGAATACACCCTTGTTCAACGGGGTGGAGTATATAGAAGGATACAAAACCACTCGTGATAACCACAAGTTTTTTATAGATCAGTCCTTTTACGAAGGATCCGTTCTTTACGATGGGCAACCCTATTACGGGATAAGCTTAAAATACGACATCTATGAAGATGAGCTCATAGCCAATCTAGAAAGTGAAGCCCAGAAGTCCTTGCTCCAGCTCATAAAAGACAAGGTGGCTGCTTTTTCCATTGGGTCGCATCAATTTGTTCAGATAAAGGATGTAGATGCAGAATCGAAAGGGATCGTAGGCTACCACGAAACCTTGGCGCAAAATTCACTGGGGATCCTGTATAAAAAGCACAGGAAGAAACGGGTCAAGAAAGAAGACAAACGTATTCTGTATTTTGAGTTTTTCGATACCAAAAGTGATTATGTAGTGCTCATAGATGGCACTTACCATTGGGTAAACAGTAAGAACGATTTTTACGAATTGTTTCCAGAAATACGAAAAGAACTTAAGAGCTTCCTAAGTACCAATGATGCTTTGCGAAGATCCAATAAGGAACAACAACTAAAAGCCTTGTTCAACAAAGCCCATACCCTATTAACCCCTAAAAACAATTCCCCTCAATGAAAAAGCTCCTCTTTTTTGTGTTCCTATGCATGAGTTTTGGGTTATTGGCCCAAGAAGATATTAGGGTTTCTGTATCGTTTCAGGATCGTAGTTTGGAAGATGCTATTCGTGAAATAGAGCAACAAACCCAACTCAAATTCTATTTTGTGGATGATTGGTTGGGGGATCACAGTGTAACGGGAACGTATTCGGACGCTCTATTGGAAGAAGTTTTGAACGATCTGTTTAGGGATACAACCCTTAACTACTATCTAATGGAAGGGGGGAAAATCATTTTAACACAAAACAATATTGTATACGATCAATTGCCCGACGGCTTTTTTGGCGAAACAGACGATCCCGATCAACAAACCACCAATGACACACCCGTTAAGAGGGGGACGCCCATCTTTAATACGCCTACCGGAACTGTGGGGAATGTCTCGGTACAAACCGTTCGTATTGGTAAGGAATCCAAGCAGAACAATGCAAATAGTTTCACACTATCGGGAATTATTACCGACGAAGACGGGAAGCCATTGCCTAATGTAACCTTAGTGGTAAAAAATTCGGGACTGGGAACCACGACCAATGCTTCGGGGGCCTATAGGGTTACTTTGCAACCTGGGGTTAACCTCATGGAAATACGTTCTTTAGGATTTCAAAACCTTCAGAAAAGGGTCATTATCTATAACAATGGCGAATTGAATATGGAAATGCAAGAAGGACTGGAGCAGCTGGGAACCGTGGTTATAGAAGGAAAGGCTAAACAGAACGTGGCCGAAGTTTCCACTGGGGTTACCGAGATCGATGTAAAGGAAATCAAAAACATCCCACTGGTGTTGGGTGAGCGCGATATCCTTAAAGTAGCTACAACCTTACCTGGTATTACTACCACAGGGGAAGGAAGTTCTGGATTTAATGTACGTGGAGGGAAAGAAGACCAGAACCTTATATTGCTTGACGATGGGGTGGTGTACAATCCCACACACTTTTTTGGAATATTTTCAGGAATCAACCCATTTACTACCGAGGATGCCAAAATATACAAAGGAAACATTCCTGCCGAATACGGAGGGCGACTTTCGTCGGTAGTCGATATCATTACCAAGGATGCCAATGTAGAAAAGTTTACAGCCGAAGGTTCTATAGGTCCCGTAACAGGGAGTTTGTCTGTGGAAGTTCCTGTAGAAGAAGGAAAAGGGGCTTTTTTGGTAGGGGGCAGGAGTACCTATTCCAACTGGATACTGCGTTCCTTGGATGATGAAGCCCTGCAAAACAGTGAAGCCAGTTTTTCCGATGTCATAGCCAAGTACAACCACAAGATTGGCGAAAAGGATGACATACGTGTTACGGGGTATTACAGTAGGGACGCTTTTAGTATTACTTCAGATTCGCTTTACAATTATTCCAACCGAATGGTTTCCCTACGATGGGATCACGAGTTTAACGACAATCATAGAGGGAGCATTGGGGTTTCCAATAGCAACTATCGTTTTGGGATCGAGTTTGATGGGGAATCGAACACCGATTTCGATTTGGGCTACGACATTACCGAAACCCAGGTAAAACTTAAAATGGAGTCGAACCTGGGCGAAAATCATACTTTGAACTATGGAGTGGCTTCCAAGCTGTATAACGTAAACCCAGGGGAAATAGACCCCATTAACGGTTCGAGTGTGGTTCCAGTAACCATTCCCGAAGAACGTGGTTGGGAATCGGCAGTGTTTATTTCGGACGACTGGAACATCACTGACGAATGGCTCTTGAGCGCTGGTGTACGGTATTCCTTCTATTCCGCTTTAGGGCCTGCATCCCAAAACATATATGCAGATGGTTTGCCTAGGAATGAATCTACCTTTGTAGAAACCCGCGAATTTTCGAACAATGAATCCATAGAAACCTATGGCGGACCTGAGTTTAGGGTGTCCTCTAGGTACTTCCTTACACCAACACTATCGGTTAAGGGAAGTTTCAATAATACCTATCAGTACATTCATACCTTAACCAATAATACTACGGTTTCGCCTACAGATACCTGGAAGCTATCCGATTTGAACATAAAACCCCAAGAAGCCAATCAGTATGCATTGGGCTTTTACAAGAATCTCGAGGACAATACCTTCGAGATTAGTTTGGAAGGGTATTACAAAACCCTGGAGAACGTATTGGACTTTAAAACCGGAGCAGAGTTATTACTGAACGAAACCATAGAAACTGAAGTATTGCAAGGAGAAGGTAGGGCTTATGGGGTGGAACTCCTTATCAGGAAACGCAAAGGGAAATTCAATGGTTGGTTGGGGTATACCTATTCCAAATCCGAACTAAAGTTCGATAGTCCTTTTTCCGAAGAAACCATAAACGGGGGCAATTACTTCTCCAGCAATTTCGATAAACCCCACGATATCAGTTTAGTAACCAATTACAAATTGACCAAGCGGTTTAGTCTCTCTGCCAACTTTGTGTACCAAACAGGAAGACCGGTTACCGTGCCTGTGGGCAATTTTTTCATCAACAATTCTGAATTTGTATTATATAGCGAACGGAATAAGTTTAGGATACCCGATTATTACCGTTTCGATATAAGCTTTAATGTGGAAGGAAACCATAAGAACAAAAAACTCGCACATAGTTTTTGGAACATCTCCATTTACAATGTGCTGGGTAGAAACAATCCGTATTCTGTATTCTTCGTAACCGAAGAAGGACAAGTAAAGGCATTGCAGAGTTCTATTTTTTCCATTCCCATACCCACCATAACCTATAACTTTAAGTTTTAATGTTATGAAAAGAAAACCAACACTTCGAATCCTAGCCATTGCCTTTTTGGGTTTTGCGCTTTCTTGTACCGAAGAGATTTCGTTTGAAACCGAAGACCTGGAAAGTGCTTTGGTTATCGAAGCCATTATTACCGACGAAGACAAACAGCATGAGATTTTACTAAGCAGAACCTATGCATTCGATGCCGATGGACCTACGCCAGAACAAGGCGCAACCGTGCTTATAGAAAGTAGTGCGGGCGATTTTGTTTTTGAAGAAGTGGAAAACGGAAGGTATGTGTCCCAATCGAGTTTTAGTGCTGTTCCCAATGTGGATTATCGATTGCGGATCCGTACCAATGATGGAAGGGAATACAGCTCGAGCCCTACGCAATTAACCAAAGAAACCGATATTGACCGCTTGTATGCAGAGCGTGTTATTGATGATATAGGGAACGACGGGGTTTCCATTTTTGTGGATAGTTTCGATCCCGAAGGAGAGTCCCAGTTCTATCGCTTTACGTATGTAGAAACCTTCAAGATCATTGCCCCGCTTTGGCGCTTGGAGGATTTGGTGGTTGTTGATCCCGAATGGCCCGAATGTTCAGTTCAGTTCGTAAATAAAAAACAAGAAGAAAGGGTTTGCTATCGTACAGAGGATTCCGATGAAATTGTTCTGGGAAATACCACAAGCCTGAACGAAGATCGATTAGAGCGTTTCCTGGTGCGCCGAATCCCAAGGAGCGATTACCGGATTACCCACAGATACAGTGTGGAGGTAAAGCAATTTGTACAATCCAGGGAAGCTCACACCTATTATGCAACCCTTCAGGAATTTTCGGGACAAGGAAGTATTTTTTCCCAGAGTCAGCCGGGCTTTTTCGATGGCAATATTATTTCAGAAACCAATAACGAGGAAAAAGTAGTAGGCTTTTTCGAAGTTTCCCACGTAGCGACCCAGCGTATCTTTTTCAACTTTAGGGATCTTATCCCCGATGGACCGTTACCACCCTATGTTTCGGGTTGTACAGAATTTGCCCCTCCTAGGGATTTAGGCCATCCTACCGATCGTTGTGGATCGCTCATTGTAGCCTTGCTGAACGATGAGGTAAAATACACTCGGGACAACCCGCTTCCAGAAACTACGATGATGGGCCCTTATTTTGTGGCTGCTGCCGTCTGTGGCGATTGTACCCGAATAGGTAGTAATGTTATACCCGAATTTTGGGAAGAATGATAAATAAGAAATTGTACATAAAATTAAAAAATACCCTTGCCTGCCTTGTAGCATTACTTCTTTTGGGATGTGTAGAGGAAGTTTCCTTCGAAACCGATGCGTTGGAAAATGCCTTGGTAGTAGAAGCTACCATTACCAATGAGAATAAGTATCAGGAGATTAGGTTGAGCAGAACCTATAGGTTCGAGGACAATGGCCCCACTGCCGAAACGGGTGCTTCCGTGTCCATTCAGAGGGATGGGGGTACGATTGGTTTTCAGGAGACCTCAGAGCCTGGGGTATACCGTTCTTCCACAGCGTTTGCAGCGCAATCCAATAGTAGTTACCAATTGCTTATTACTACAAACGATGGCATCGATTATATGAGTTCACCTACTCAAATGGCAACCGAAGTAGCTATAGACGAATTGTATGCCGAGCGGGGTGAGAGTGATCTGGGTGTAAATGGAATGTTCATTTACGTAGATAGTTTCGATCCTACAGGCCAAGCCAATTATTTTAGATACGAATACGAAGAGACCTACAAGATCGTAGCTCCTTTGTGGAATACTACATCGATGATAGAAATAGAAGACCCTCCATGCACGGTGGAATTGGGTACAAGGGAACAGGAAGAAAGGGTATGCTACAATACGGTGCTCTCTACCGATGTAAATCTAGCCAACACCAGTGGTTTGTCCGAAAGTCGTGTGCAGCGGCATTTAATTCGTTTTATGGATAGTGATAACTATATCATTTCGCATCGCTATAGCATATTGGTTAGGCAATATGTACAGTCTCAAGAGGCATATACCTACTTTAAGCTGTTGAGTGACCTTTCTGAAAGTGAGAGTTTGTTGTCGCAAAACCAACCAGGTTTTTTTGACGGGAACGTTCGGTCAGAAAACAACAGCGACGAAAAAGTGGTTGGCTTTTTTGAAGTATCCAGTGTTTCCGAGAAGCGTTTGTATTTCAATTATGAAGATTTTTACCCCAACGAATCCTTGCCTCCGTACCCTTCGGGGTGTACCGAAATGGCTCCTGAATCTGGAATTGCAGCTCTTCCTGAAGCATGCAATCTCTTGGTTGTTGCAGTACGAAATAATGAAATTCGCTTCGTACGAATTAACGATAACCCCAACGATATATTCCCAGGACCTTATATTGTGGTAGCAAGGGCCTGTGGCGATTGTACGGCATTGGGAAGTAATATAGAACCCGATTTTTGGGTAGATTAAAAATAGTATGATGAAAAAAACGATTTTTTTTGTAGCATTTAGTCTGTCCTTCCTCATAGGGGGACAAGCGCAAACAGTGACTGCCACCCAAGAAATTCTGCAGGGATATAAAAACCTACCCCAGGAAGAAGTGTTTGTTCATTACAATACCAACCTCTTGTTTACGGGCGAATA
>JANQKN010000208.1 GCA_028281065.1 Flavobacteriaceae bacterium
TTTTTCCTGTGCCAAAGAGCAAAGAAAACCCGTAACCATGAAAGATGATGTCGTATGGCTTGCCAGCGATACACTTAAAGGGCGTGAAACAGGAACGGCTGGGGAACTCATGGCAGCCGATTACATTGCCAAACGATTTACCGACAATGGATTGCAGCCCAAAGGAACCGATGGTTTTTTTCAGGATTTTACCTTCAAACCCAGTAGCAATCCCCATGAAGAAACCGAATTTTTAACCGAGCGAAGTACAGACAGTACCGTAACAGGGCGGAATGTTGTTGCTTTTTTGGATAATGGAGGCGATAAAACCGTAGTTATAGGAGCGCATTACGATCATTTAGGAATGGGAGGTGCAGGTTCATTACATCGTGAAGAAGAGGCCGTACACAATGGGGCCGACGATAACGCCAGTGGGATTGCTATGATTTTACGCTTGGCCCAAGAACTGAAACAAAACGAAACCAAAGAGAAGAATAACTATATTTTTATTGCCTTTTCTGGAGAAGAGATGGGCTTATTGGGGTCGTCCTATTGGGTGAAAAATGCCACTGTGGACATCAGCAAAGTTAATTACATGATCAATCTGGACATGGTAGGACGGTTAAACGAAGAAAACACCCTAGCAGTCCATGGAGTGGGAACTTCGCCTATTTTTAAGCAAACCCTGCATGCCAACAACAATGGATTATCCCTTTCTGAATTTGAAAGTGGAATTGGTCCTAGCGATTTCACCTCTTTTTACGTATACGATATTCCTGTACTGAGCTTTTTTACGGGGCAACATGAAGATTATCACAAACCCAGTGATGATGCCGAAAAACTGAATTACCAAGGTATGGAAAAGGTTATGAGCTTTGTGTATGATATTGTGAACGATCTGGACGATAATGGAAAATTGGCTTTCCGTAAAACCAAGAACGAAAGCGAAGAAGTTCCAGCTTTTAAAGTAGGGTTGGGCGTGGTGCCTGATTATTTATTTACAGGCAAAGGAATGCGCATTGATGGCGTGAGTGAAGACAAACCCGCCCAAAAAGCCGGATTAATAAAAGGCGATGTAGTGGTTAAAATGGGAGATAGCACCGTGGTGGATCTCATGAGTTATATGAAAGTCCTAGCTACCTTCGAAAATGGTCAAAAAACCATGGTGATTGTAGATCGTGATGGAGAATTGATTGAGGTGGAGGTAGAATTCTAAAAACTCCGCATAAAAGAAAAGACCATATACCAATGCGGTTTGGTGCCGTCGGTTTGTGGAGTGAAGAAGTTGTAACCCAGTTTGTAGTTGTTCCTTTTGTTATGGTGGAACAATTCAAAATTATATAGAAAGAGATTTTGATATGGCTCTTTCAGGAACACCGAAAAATCTTCTATAATATTCCCTTCCAACAAGGCATCGTGAAAAATATAACGATAGCCCAACCGAATGGAAAAGAACAGTTCTTTCTTAAAATCCCCTAATTGATTGTAGGCCGAAGTGGTGTTCATGGGATTCCTTTTTCCGAAGTAAAAAGCAACGTCATTTTGCAGGTAAATATCCTTGGTGCCTAAAGCCCCAATAGGATTAATGGCCACATACACACTAAAAGGGTTGGGTTCCAGTTGCCATTCCCTGGCAAACTGAAGATATCCGTTAAAATGAAGGCTGTTTTTTATTTGCCCTTCCCAAATGGGAACCCTGGAATCTTCTGCAGCCGATTCGTGGAAATAACTCTGAATCCTTTCTGCGGCCGAAAGTGGACCCGAAAACCCAAACAGGAGGCTCGTATCCCACATGCGTTTGTTATTGGTAAACATAAGCCCGTTGGAAATCCCAATAAAACCAGCATAGGGGCGATCCAACCGTTTAATGTTTACTTCCAATAGATCGGAAGGGGTGTAGATTTCCTGTAGAATAAAAATTCGGTACTGCCGTTTGTTGATGGAGTCCGATCTTTTATAATCGTTGGATCTAACGCCTATAAAGGTTCCCGTGGTATAATAGCGGTCTGTAAAAAGGAGAAAGTCATTATCATGCCTAAGTTCGAAAGCGTTTTTGTAAATACGGGTGGGATTGGGCACAGCAGATTCTTGGCCCCAAACTTGACAAAAGCAAGACAGCGCCCAAAAATAAATCCATAGCGATTTTACCCTAAGCTGCGTATTAATAGATTCGATACAAGGACCATTTTAGTTCCTTGTGAAAGTTACTACAAATTTTGAAGCAACCCTTGTTAAAAAAGAGATTAGGCCTTGGATACGAGACTTTTGAAGAATACAAACCCAAAACCAATAAAGAGCATTAAGTGGAATGGGAATAGTCCGAAATCACCCCCTTGGTCACCCACAATAAAGGCCGAATACATCCCAAAGGCAAAATAAGCCATGAGGAGTCCTTCAATAATTACATTGGGAGAAATCTTCCGTTTTAGGTATTTGTTGTCTTTCCAACCATCCTTTAAGGACTTGATGTTGAATTTCGGGGTACGGATAAACTCACTTTTCTTTCCCAAATGACCTTCTAACACTGCTAACGAATTGTGAACCGAAAAGCCCATGGCAATGGAAAAGAAAACGAAGAACATGCCCACATACTCAAAGAAGCGTGAAAACCCTCCGCCGTAAATACTTTTATAGGTGAACCAGTAACAAATGAAAAAGATGATGGTACTGATCACAAAAAAGCTCATCACGATAAAGTACGTTTTTAAATGTGCGTACTCGTTTTTAATGTACAGCATGGGGATGCTTAAAATAGCCACGATGAGTATATTTAGGAACATGGTGCTATTTAACAAATGCAGTATCCCGTGTATTTTTGTTTTGAATGAAGTATTCTGGTTTTTAAGAACTTTCCAAAGCATTTTCTGGAAATTTTCGGCGCCTCCTTTGTTCCATCGGAACTGTTGGGATCGTGCAGCACTAATTACCACAGGAAGTTCGGCAGGGGTTTCTACTCCCTCCAGGTATTTAAATTTCCAGTTTTTTAATTGAGCGCGGTAGCTGAGGTCCAAATCTTCGGTTAAGGTATCACCTTCCCAGTTTCCAGCATCGATGATGCATTCCTTTCGCCATATCCCGGCGGTACCGTTAAAGTTGATAAAGTGCCCTTCACTGTTCCTTCCTACCTGTTCCAAAGTAAAGTGGGCGTCCAACGCAAAGGCTTGTACGCGGGTAAGGATGGAATATTCCCTGTTAATGTGCCCCCATCGGGTTTGTACCACCCCAATCTCAGGATTTTTGAAATAGGGTACCGTGCGTAGTAACCAATCTTTTTTGGGAAGGAAATCTGCATCGAAAATGGCGATGAACTCGCCTTTGGCCGTTTTAAGCCCTTCCTTTAACGCACCTGCTTTAAATCCTACACGGTCCACACGGGTAACATGTTGGATGTCCAATCCCGTTTGTTGCAACTTCTTGATTTGGGCAGCGGTGCTTTCCAAAGATTCATCGGTAGAGTCGTCCAGTACCTGAACTTCCAGTTTACCCTTTGGGTATTCTATTTGGGCAATGTTATCCAGCAAACGTTCCATAACATACAACTCATTGAATACGGGAAGCTGAATGGTTACGTATGGAACTTCGTCAGGGTTGGAAAGGTCGAATTTAGGACAGCTATCCTTGCGTTTCCGTGCCCTAAGGTAATTGAACAGCAAGTTGAGCTGTGCCAGTGCATACATGAAAATAAGCAGCAGGGCAATGGAATAGATGGCTATGGTGATGGTTTCCCAGAACATTACTTTACACTGTATTTAAAAATCCAACCTAAGATTTTTACGCCTGCAAAGATAGCACCTTTTACGGTTCCTGAAACTTTTGAAACCCCAATTCTATTTCGGTACTTTACAGGCACTTCCGCATAGGAAAATTTCTTTTTCAAGGCTTTTAATTGCATTTCCACGGTCCAACCGTAGGTTTTGTCCTGCATTTTCAAAGCCAATAGCTTGTCATATTTTATAGCTCTAAAAGGCCCCAAATCGGTAAATTTCGATCTAAAAAAGAGCCGCATTAGAGAAGTAGCCAACCAATTTCCGAATTTTTGTGGGATCGTCATGGAACCAGCTTCGCGCAGCGATTTTACCCTTGCTCCAATCACCATGTCTTTATTGTCTTCCACAATAGGGGCTACGATTTCCGTTAGTTGTTCGGGGTAATCGCTATAGTCACCGTCCAAAAAGACAATGATATCTGGAAGGGTTTCCTTGGTAGCTACATACTCCATACCTTTTAGGCAAGCATAGCCGTACCCCTTCCGTTCTTCTTTCAAAACCGTTGCTCCCGCTTTTTGGGCCACCATTTCGGTGCCGTCTGTAGAGTTATTGCTTACCACAATAATTTCGGAAACCATATTGGGGATATCCCCAATGACCTTGCCAATGGAATCTTCTTCGTTATAAGCTGGGATAATTACAGAAATGCTAGGGCTCATCGGAGGGAAACACCAGGATTGTCACGTTTAAAAGAAATGATGGAGGTCCATTCCCCATCCTTAACACCGTTTTTATATCGCTCGGCTCTGATCAATTTTCTCTTTTTATACCGCAAACAGAACCCGTTTTTTTCGTTGTTCTTGTATTGAAACTTACTTGTTTTCTGGTTTGCAATATCGTAAAAAATCCACCAATTCTCCGCACTGTTTTTTACATAATGTCCTTCTTTTTTCAACGCTCCGTTCGCATCGTAATAATGCCAATACCCATTTTTTTGATTATCCACATAATGCCCTTTGGAAGCAATCTCCCCATTGGGGTGGTAGTAAATCCAAAAATCGGTTTTGGTATCCATAAATTGCCAACCTTCGGCTTTTAATTTACCATTGTTGTAGTACTCTTTGGCATAGGTCTTTTCTGTAATTGTATTCGCCTTAACAGAGAAAGTCCCAACCAAAAGGAACAGGATCGCAAAGAATATATGTAGCGTGTTTGCTTTCACGATTACTAGGTCGAAAAGACAAACAAATCCTAACGTAAAGGGTTACTTTTTTTGTGAAAAAACTTTTCTATCTACAATTTTAGAAAGTAGCAGCGATGTAGTGAGTTCTCCATATTGGGAAAGCCTTTTGTTCAATGCTTCCAAATGTTCGGTATCCTTCACAAAAGCCTTCATGAGCATACAGTCATTTCCTGTGAGCTTTAAACATTCGCAAACTTCATCTACTGTTTGTATGTATTCTTCGAACCGTTCTACTTGCCCAAAACGTATTTTAATGGAAATGTAAACACATAAGGTGTAACCTAATTCCTTTATGTTAAGATTGGCATGATAACCACTTATAATCCCTGCTTCTTCCAACTTCTGAATCCTCTCTGAAACCGAAGGTGAAGAAATTCCAACATTCTTGGCAATTTCGGTAAGGGGTCTTCGAGCATTTTCTTGTAGCTGTTCTAAAATAAGCCAGTTTGTGTTATCTAATTTCATTTTTAATATAAAAACATTGAAAAGATTAATATTTTAATGAAAAAATACAACTATGTCAAATATATTAATTTTTTGATAACTCGTATGTGTCTAATTTTACAGGAACAATATATAAAGCTACGGATATGAAATTCGATCTTAACCTCGCTCAAAGAAATGATGTATGGACCTCATTGGTAAAGCAATTGGAAAGCTATTATTCTGAAACCGATAAACATAAAGCCTCCGTCTATCCCAGTCGGGAAGAAGTAGTTCGTTTTCTGAATGCGGATTTTGAAAATCCAATACCTGTTGAGGTGGCCATTGAACAAGTGATAAAGGGTTTGACCGACTATGCAGTGCATACACCCCATCCACAATATTTTGGGATGTTTAATCCGAGGGCCAATTTCCCGTCTATTCTAGCCGATGTGATTTCTGCAGTATACAACCCGCAATTGGCAGCTTGGGGACATGCGCCCTATGCTGTAGAGATAGAACATTTGCTTATACAGGAAATAGGGAAGAAGTTTGGGTATCGATCGCCCGATATCGATGGTGTTTTTGCTACAGGAGGACAAGAAGCGCATATTACAGGACTCCTTTGTGCCCTGCATGAAAAATATCCTGATTTTGCATCTTCTGGGGTAAGGGGATTAAAGAAACAACCCATTGTGTATTGTTCCAGTGCAAGCCATCATGCCACCATAAAAGCTGCCCGTGTATGTGGATTGGGAGGCGAAGCCGTAAAGTATATCCCGGTGGATGAGAAACAACGCATGCTGGTTTCTGAATTGGAACGTCAAATAAAAGAGGATGAAGCAGCAGGGCTACAACCTTTTTTTGTATTTGCTACCATGGGTACTACAGGATCAGGGGCTATTGACCCCATTAAGGAAATCAATGAAATGGCTGAAAAATATGATCTATGGGTACATGCCGATGCTGCCTATGGGGGAGCGGTTAGGCTAACAGATTCTTATAGCAAACTTTTGGATGGGATAGAAGGGGCAGACTCCATTACTTTCGATGCACACAAATGGCTTTCTGTCCCTATGGCAGCCAGTCTTTTTATAACGAAACACAGATATGTCTTAGGAAAGGCGTTTAGCATAAGCGCTAATTTTATGCCGGAGGAGGAAGACGAAATAGATCGGTTGGGATCGTATACGCATTCCATACAATGGTCGAGGAGATTCATAGGGCTAAAGCTGTATTTGCCCCTCTTGGTTTTTGGGTGGAAGGGCTATGAAGAAACCATTATGCATCAAATAAGGATGGGGGATTATTTACGGCAAGCGCTTCAAAAACATGGATGGAACATATATAACCATACCCAATTGCCCATTGTGTGCTTTACGGATGAACGCTTGGAAGATGATTCGGATTTTTCAAAATTCATTTACGAAAAGACCCTGGAAAAAGGAAATACATGGATTATTAACTATCCTTATGAGGAGTTTGCTACCTTACGGGCTTGTATTACCAATTACAATACACAGGAAAACCATATAGATAATTTGGTAAACTGGCTTAATGAAAATCGAAAAGAATATTTAAAAACTCCAGCCGAAGCAGGAGTTTAAACATTCTTAGTGATTTAAGATTTTATGAATTTCTTGGTGATTGTTTGTCCATCTTTGGTAATGGAAGCAAAATAGATACCCGATGGTAAATGTGATATGTCTATTTGAGTGCTTGAAGTTTCCTTGACCCACTGCCCTTTTAGGGTATATATTTGAATGGAATCTACAGCAATATCGGTCTGGATATGCAAGACATCCTTAACAGGATTTGGATAAAGGGAAATCGCAATGGTTTCCAAGTCTACTAGATCCAAAATGCATTCTGAGCTATAATTTGCCCAAGAGTCCTTACACCAATCGGGTCCGGATTGGGACTGGCAAACCACGGAGTTTGCAAAATCCTCATTGTCAACTGCTATACACAATAGGTCAGGATTACCCGCAGCTTGCATATAACCTAGGTTGACAATATTGGTTCCATTTTTAAGGTTTAAGCTTGTCAATTGGTTGTTTTCACAATTCAAACCCGTAAGGCTTGGGATTTGGCTAACATCCAAACTGGTCAATTGATTATCATAACAAATTAAACTCTGAAGGTTTGGGTTTTGGCTAACATCTAACTCGGTGAGTTGATTATAATAAACATATAAATTTTCTAGGTTTGGGCTCTGGGTAACATCCAGCTCGGTGAGTTGATTATTATTAGCATATAAATTTATTAAAGCTGGGTTCTGGCTAACATCCAAACTGGTCAATTGATTATAAACGCATTCTAACATTTCAAGATTTGGATTTTGTGTGGCATCCAAGGTAACTAATAGATTATGTCTGCAATCTAAAGTCTCCAGATTTAAGTTTTGTGTAACATCAATGCTTGTTAATTGATTCCAATCACATTTTAAATTTTTAAGATTTGGATTTTGTGTGACATCCAAGGTAGCTAATAGATTAATTGAGCAATCTAAAGTCTCCAGATTTAAGTTTTGTGTAACATCAATGCTTGTTAATAGATTCCATCTACAATAGACCGATACAAGATTTGGGCTCTGGCTAAGATACAAACTGGTCAATTGATTCCCTCCGCAACGTAATTTAACTAGATTTAGATTTTGTGTGACATCCAAACTGGTCAATTGATTAGCCGCGCAATTTAAATCTTCAAGATTAGGATTCTGTGTAAGATCTAGGCTGGTTAATTGGTTCTCAGTACAATATAACAGTTCAAGGTTTGTAAGTTGTGTTACATCCAATTCGGTTAATTCATTGTAAATACAACTCAGTGAAACAATATTTGTGAATTCCTCTATACCCTCTAAAGACGAAATAAATTTGTTATGAACTTTGAGATTTGTAATTGCTAATGCTTCAGAAACTTGTATTACACCATCATTATTAGTATCGACATTGCTATCTAAAGTTCCATCGCCATTTGTGTCTGTGCACAAACTGTTGACCAAGGCGTTTTTAAAATTGGGATCGGGGATATCTACAATCTGGGCTTTTATGGCAGTAAACACTAAAACAAAGACTAAAAAGAAATATTTTTTCATAGCACGTTGTATTCAATTTTTAGGTTAAAAGAAATACAAATCATGCAGTTTACAATATCCTATATGATAAGCGGGCATCCTTAAGGACCATAGGGCGATATTAGGAATAAACGGGATTTCAGCTATTTTTCTAGAAAAAACAAAGAAGCCAGCCCCGTAGAGCCAGCTCCTTTTACAAACATCTAAAATCTAAACTATATTATTTGTTGTTCACCAAGCTCATTAGGTCAACATCATTTCCTAGCAATACCTGGTTGCCATCGATACGTCCTTCCAAAGGACCATTTTCCAATTTTAATACCCCTCGTGGACATACAGCAGAACAAATCCCGCAACCTACACAACTGGCACGAACAATGTTTTCGCCTTTTTGCGCGTAACTACGCACGTCGATTCCCATCTCACAGTAGGTAGAACAATTTCCGCAAGAAATGCACTGCCCACCATTAGTGGTAATCCTGAATTTGGAGAACAATCGCTGCTGAATCCCCAAGATTCCTGCCATAGGACATCCCATTCTACACCAAACACGGTTTCCGAAAATAGGGTAGAACCCGGTTCCGATAACTCCGGAGAAAATAGATCCGATCAAGAATCCATAAGAGCTTCTAAGAGCAGCATCGTAACTGTATATATTGTCGTTAAGTCCGAAAGAGAAATATTTGGCGTTGATTTTAATCTGACTTAGATCCACAAAGTAAATTACTGCAAAGAATGCCAACGTAACGATTAAATAAACAACGGCTCCTTTAAAGGCATCGTTTTTCAATTGTTTTCTTTTGAAGTATGCGATTCCAGCAAATAAAGCAATCAAGAAGAGGCTAACCAAGATTACAAACGTCTTTTTGGTAAGCCAATACTTTTCAGAATCGTACCCCAAATAAGTGCTTACCACAGCAGTGGTCATGACTACGGAGAAGACCAAAACGGAGTGGATTACCCAACGCTCTACTTTCCAAGCTACCATTCGCTTGTCACTCAAATGTCTAAAGGAGTCCCCAGCAGTTTCGGCCAAGCCACCACAACCACAAACCCAAGAGCAGTACCAGCGCTTTCCATACTTATAGGTGAGGATGGGCGAGATAACAAATACGGAAAGAATGGCAAAAATCAAGAAGGCCAACCCTATGTTTTGCGCATTGATAAACTGATCTACCCTCCAACCATCGAACGCGTAGTAGTTTAATGGCCACATATTCTTTAAATCGTTATAAGGTAAAGAGAACGAATCGCTGTTAAGGCGTGCCATCAGTTCAGGGATTAAAAAGGCAAACCCTGTTTGGAAAAACATAACACTTATGGTACGCAATTGTTCATAACGATTGTGACGGTATTTCCAAATGAACTTAATCCCAAAAGCCAAGATGGCTACGGTATAGAGGGTTCCATACACAAACCATTGACTAGCTGGGTTTCCGCTTAACAATCGGCTTAGTGGATCGAACAAACCTACAATTCCTGTATTACCATCGGGATTGGCGCCCAAAAGCCCTTCGTAAAAGTAAAGGATCACATAAAAGCCCGTTAGGGTAATCCCGGCAACCCAACCCCAAAATCCACGGCTGGAGATGCTTTTTATCCATACCCCATGGTTCTTTATCCCTTCCAGTTTGCCACTATAGGATCCTTTGGAGAAGAGAAGGATTCCTAGTGTAATAGCTACAAGTGATATAGTAAGCCACAAGCCTTTGTTGGAAAATTCGTTAAACAGGGAAAGGACTATAATTCCCAATCCTGCCAAACCGATAACGGTGGCTATCTTTTGGGTTGGGTTTAAGTAATTTGATGCGTCACCTGTAAGTGACATATTTCGTTGTATTGTACTCATGGCTTATGCGTTAACGGTTGTTTGTTGGGAATAGGCTGAAAGAATCTGGGATTCGAAATGCTTGTAAAACTCAGGGTCGAAATTGGCTTCACGTAAATGATCCATTACATAATCGGTACTACGACCTTCAGTCAACCAGCGGTCGAATACTTCATGCCGCATTCGGATACCAAAGGTATTGAGTCCCAAAAATTTTCCGGTGGACGTTTCGGTGCAAACGGTAATGCACTTGGTGTCGTCTTCGTGTTTCCAATGGAAATGGGTCTCATTTTCCCTGGGTTTGGAAAATACCCAACCATAGGTTTGGTATTCTATATCGAAAAACTTGGCACTGTTAAACCAATGCCCGGGTTTGTACTCGGTAGGATTCCCACAAAGGGTTTGCGCTACGGTTTCACCCATCATTCTACCTGTATACCAAACGGCTTCGATGGGTCGTCGATTGCCAATGGGTTCGTGCTGTTCGGCACAGTCGCCAATGGCGTAAATGTCTTTTATGTTGGTTTCCAGCATTCGGTTTACCTTAATGCCGCGTCCTAATTCAATTCCACTGTCTTTCAGGAAATCGATGTTAGGGGATACCCCAGCCGTAAGGCCTACGACATCGCAGGCAATTTCTTCGCCGGTTTCGGCAATAACAGCGGCACGGGCACGTCCGTTTTCATCGGCAATGATTTCCTTTAAGTTGGAGGAAAGACGCAAATCGATATGGTGGTTTTTTATATGCCTGTTGATCATAGCACTTTCCCCTTCGGGAAGTACGCCGTTCCAGAAACTGCTTTCCCGTACTAAAAAAGTAACGGGAATTGCTCGGGAAGCGAGCATTTCGGCCAATTCAATTCCTATGAGTCCACCTCCTACAATGACAGCATGTTTACATACCTTATTATTAGGGGCGTTTTTTTCCAATGCTTCCAGGTCTTGGTAGGAATAGAGTCCTTGCACGCCGTCTAAATCCTGTCCAGGCCACCCAAATTTGTTGGGTTTGGAACCTACGGCAAGGACGAGCTTGTCGTAATCTAATAGAGAATTGTCGGCAAATTTCAATCGCTTATTTGCGTGGTCCACGGTTTCCACATAGCCTCTTTTAAGCTCGATCCTGTTCTTTTTCCAGAAGTAATCTTCGTAGGGCTTTGTGTGCTCATAATTCATGTGTCCCATGTAGATGTACATAAGGGCCGTACGGGAAAAAAAGTGGTCGGTTTCTGCGGAGACAATGGTGATTTTTTTGTCGGAGTGTTTTCTGATGTGCCTTGCGGCAGTGACCCCCGAAATTCCATTTCCTATAATAACAATGTGTTCCATAGAATTTTAATTGGTTGGCTACTCTGTCGCTATTAAAGTTAAGTACATTACACTAAATATCTTATTTGGAATGAAAATAAATTTAGAATTAAGTGTAAGGTTTCCAGATTTGTAATTCGAAAAAAAAATGAAAAAAGTTTGTAAGCATTGGGGAAAGGTATTCGACTTAGGCGACATCAAAAAAAGAAAAAATGAAAAATCTGATTATCGCCATAACCGCATTTTTAGCATTAACCGCTACTACGGTAAATGCACAATCAACTAGTGAGTTCTTTACTAAGTCCGATGCGTTTCTAAGTAAATATGTATCGCAAGGAAAAGTAGACTATAAAGGGATTAAGGCTAATGTTGCCGAGCTAAACGAGCTGTTGGAAATAGCCAAAAACATTTCTGTTACCACATCGAAACCTAAGGAATACCAAGCCTTTTGGATTAACGCTTATAACCTTTCTGTGATAAAAGGAATAATTGACAATTATGGAATTAAGTCTCCTTTAGATAAAAAAGGGTTTTTCGATAAGACCAAATACGAATTGGGGGGTACTTCCATTACGTTAAACGATATTGAGCACAAGAATTTGAGACCCAAATTCAACGATGCACGCTTCCATTTCGTGTTGGTTTGTGGGGCCAAAGGATGCCCTCCGCTTATAGGAGAAGCCTACACGCCAGCCAACTTGGAAAATTTATTGGAACAGCAAACAATAAAAGCATTGAACGATAGTTCTTTTATAAGGGTTTCTGGAAAAAAAGTTGCCTTTTCCGAAATCTTCAAATGGTACAAAGAGGACTTTGTCTCTAAGGGTAGCAACGAAATAGACTACCTAAACAAGTACCGAAAAGAAAAAGTTCCAGAGAACGCGAAGGTCACCTATTATTCCTACGACTGGCGTCTCAATTCTAAATAACATTCTAATAGTCTTCCCGCTTGTCGAACCAGTCCCCAAGATTCGGCAAGCAGCGGAAGCACAATTCACAAAAACCAAATTACCAAAAGAAAAAACGATGAAAATTTCAAAAAAATTAATTGCTACAGGATTATTATGTCTCATTTTTGCCGTAGGGTTCGCTCAAGAAGACGATGAAGATACAGGGGGATCGGTGATCCAAACCCTAACTCCTTCCAAACTAATCGGAAAAGGACAGTTCGATATTAAATGGTTCAACAACCTATACACCCAAACCGAAAGTACCTTTAGCGATGGTACCGAGCCCAGACAAACCTTCTTTACTTCCACGTTGGAAGGATACACAGGGGTAGGTGAAAACAGACGTGTTAACTTGGGATTAATCCTAGAATTTAGAAGTAACGTAATTGCCGATAGAAGTGCCTTGGATGTTTTCAGTTTTGATGGAGAACGCGGTACGGCACGAAGTGGTTTTACTTCCATTGCCCCTTCGGTGAAGTTTGTGCCTTTCGAAAATGTAAACAACTTCTCCGTTCAGAGTTCCTTTTTTATTCCTTTGGTGGATAACGAAGTAGAGGATGGGGTGTTCTTGGATCAGAACGGATTCATCTGGCAAAACAGGTTTTTCTACGACTATACCCTTCCAGGAGATAAATTTCAATTATTTACTGAAATCAACAGTGAATTCAATTTCGGGGATGAGGCTGACAGTTTTGCCAACAATAGTTTGCGCTTAACGCCAGGGGTCTTCTTCAGTTATTTCCCATCGTCTAAGTTTACCGTACTGGCATTGGCCCAGCACTCGCAATTGATCGATCTAGGAAATGATTTCTCCCAGGACTTTACAGCCCTAGGAGGAGGAGCCAAATACCAGCTTACAGACGAATTGAACATAGAAGCACTGTATACCAACTTTGTACGTGGAAACGATACAGGATTGGGTGAAACTTTTAATATAGGTTTAAGAGCGGTCTTTTAGAAAAAAGCTAATTTGTAGCAGTAAACATGAATCCTTATGCGAGTTCTAAAATTTCTACTGCTACTTATAATATTACAAAGTTGTGAAGCCCAAAATTCCCGAATTAATGGAGTGAGTTTTGTGGCTTCACCCAAAAAAGCCGATCAGGTCCATGTGGATCCGGTGGTAAACGTAAAAGCCAATTATGCTGCAGTCATGCCGTTTGGTTTTATACGCAACCTGGAATCTCCACAGATTATTTACAATACAGATCGGCAGTGGTTTGGGGAAACCCGCGAAGGAGCTGCGCAGTACATAGACATATTGAAAGCCAACGGCATTAAGGTCATGCTAAAGCCCCAGATTTGGATTTGGCATGGTGAGTTTACAGGCTACCTAAAGATGAATTCGGAAGAAGACTGGAAAACCCTGGAAGATTCGTACCGTACGTTTATTCTGGATTATGCGCGTTTGGCACAGGAAAAGAATGTGGCTTTGCTATGCATTGGCACCGAATTGGAGCAGTTTGTTATGAACCGTTCCGAGTACTGGGATGGACTCATTGCGGAGATAAAAGATATTTACAAAGGGGAACTCACCTATGCGGCAAATTGGGATGAATATAAAAGGGTCCCTTTCTGGAAAGAAATGGATTATATAGGCGTAGATGCGTATTTCCCTATTTCTGAAAAAGTGACCCCTGGTTTTGAAGAAGCCAAAGAAGGTTGGAAACCTTGGTTAAAGGAAATGGAAACTATTTCGACCAATAATGGGAAATCGGTCATTTTTACGGAGTATGGGTACCGTAGTGTGGACTATGCAGGAAAGGAACCTTGGGTAAGCGATCGAAACATGACAGAGGTGAATCTGGAAGCACAGGTAAACCTAACCAAGGCACTTTACGAAGTGATGTACGAAAAGGAATGGTTTAAAGGCGGTTTTATTTGGAAATGGTTTATCGACCATCCCAAATCCGGCGGGGTAGAAAACTCACGGTTTACACCCCAAAACAAACCTGTAGAGCAGGTGATAAGACAATATTATGAAGACAATTAGTAACTACATTTGGGTGTTGATGTTCGCCTTGGTGGCTTGTTCGGAAAATGATGATGCCACCGAAATAAACACAACGTCACTAACCTTGGCAGAAATGATAGCAGAGGGTCCAGTAGAATTGGACAATGTTATAGCCTGCGCTTCGGGTTCTGAAGTTGACGCAAATGAAGTAATTGTCTATCTATATCCCCGTCCTGGAGTGACCAACATTCGGTATTTTGAAACCGAAACGGTTGAGGTAAGCCCTACCGACTACGAAAGTTATACAGAAGTTGAAGTAACTACCATGGATTACTTTAATGGATACCTACTACAGATTAAAAGGCAGTTGGATCAAGAAAAGTGGGTGATTGTAACTTTTGAAGAAGAAGGGGCCTTACAGGTTTCCAATCCCATACGTTTAAAACACCTTACACAAAACACCCAATTTAGGGATGGATTCCATGTAGGATCCTTGCCCACTGGGATGCCTTCGTTTGCATGGGGAAATGTAGCCACTTCTTTCGATGCCATTTATTTTCAGGTGGTTTCCGATGCCAATAATGACTTGCTTTCGGGAACCTATACGTTCGAAGCACAGTTTCAGTATTATAAAACAGACAATGTGGTATTGAATATTACCGAAGGAATCCCTCCAGATTTGGAACCAGGGATGTCCTATAATTTTACAGTACTCGGTGTAAGTGAAGATAATTGGGTAAACCTCATTGGACAAAAACCATTCTCGTTTTGAAAAAGATAGTTACGTTGCTTTTGGTACTCTTTTGTTGGTCAGGGATGGCACAACAAATAAGTGAATTGGTCATACAGGACAATAAAAAGACCAAGGAATCTTTTATTAAGCGCCTTATTAAAGTAAAAGACGGCCACACGTTGGATTCCGTTAAGGTAGAAGCCGATATTGCACGGCTAAAGCGCCTACCGGGGATTGCCCATGCCTATTACCAAGTACATCCCAAAGAAGACGGGACGTATAAAGTAGTGTATGGGGTAGAGGAGAATTTCACCCTCATTCCATCCGCCAATATCTATACCACGAATGATGACGAATTTGCCTATCGTTTGGGCTTGTACGAGTTTAACGGTTTGGGGCGAAACATTACTTTTGGGGGGTTCTTTCAACGGGACATCTATAATTCATTTGGGATCAATTTTAAAGCTCCCTATCTGTTTACCAATAAATTGGGATTGGCCCTCAATTATCAGGATTTAACCACTCAGGAACCTGTATTTTTCAATAACACTACGGCCGATTATAAGTACAACAACCGATCTATGGAAGCTTTGTTGTTGTATGAACTCACCTTTAATCACTGGTTCGAGGGTGGACTGAATTATTTCACCGAAACCTATGAATACAAAGCAGGGGCAACGAGTCCCGATGTTCCACAGAACTTAGAAGTTAAGAAGCTTTTATACAAGTTCTTGTATCAGTACAACAAGGTAGATGTATACTATCAATATGTTGATGGATTTAAAAGTACCCTTAACTTTCAGTACGTAACTTCTAGGGATGAAGCACTTCCCGAATTCCTCATCTGGTGGAACGACTTTGTGTATTACAAACGCATAGGCGAAAGAGGGAACTGGGCTTCCCGCCTTCGTTTGGGATTGGCTTCCAACGACGATTCTCCCTTTGCACCATTCTCAGTAGACAATAACTTGAACATACGGGGTGTAGGAAATACTATAGACCGTGGAACGGGCGTGGTTATCCTAAATACCGAATACCGATACACCTTGTACGAAAAAGATTGGTTTGTAGTACAAGGGAATGCCTTTATAGATGCAGGTAGTTGGCGTAATCCAGGAGGGGATTTTGGGGACTTCAGTAAAAACCAAAACCTTCGTATCTATCCTGGATTGGGAGCGCGGTTTATCCATAAACGAATCTTCAATACCGTTTTTAGGATCGATTATGGCTATGGAATCACTAAGGATGCTACCCATGGATTGGTCTTTGGGGTAGGACAGTATTTTTAGGCAGCATCCATGTAAGCTTTTATTTACCGAAGATCAACCGGCCTTTCAATATAAAATCATCTGCAATAGCTTGATCCTTTAACCGCTTAAAAAACGAAGGGGAATTATAGATAATACCATATTGGGTACGATCCATGATATGCTCGAAACTCAATTGAATTTGATCGTCGGATAGATCCAAGGTAGCCTTAAGGGACTCATTATGGGTCACCCCACGAATGTTCATTTCTCCCGTGAGTAGTGCTTTTCTATTTTTAATTTCGGCTGGTTGGGTTAATTGAAATGTGGCCGTTGGGTATTTCTCAATATGGAAGAAATCCTTGTCCCGTAAATGATCCCTTAACTGGGTGTTTTCTTGTTCCAAGGTATTCATGTCTATGGTCACGATAAGGTTTTCAATGATGTTGTTAGATACTGTGATGGAAGCTGAAGCAGTTTCCAAAGTACCCTCTGGAGCATAGCCGCCTAAGGCAGCTTTTCCTTGCCAATGTATGGTGTGTGGGGTGTCGATTGTAAAGGTTTGCGCTTGAGCAAACGTAGCTAGTAACAGAGTGAGTATAATGATCTTTTTCATGACTTTTAATTTTTAGTGATTAATTTATCTGTGGTATGAATGGTTGCATAGCCGCATACATTTTCGCCATCGACTGTTTTGCCGATAAAGTACCATAGGGCCCAGCCACCAAAAAGATCCTCGCCTACACGCCAGTTTTTGTTCCAGGTGTAAGGTTCGGCTTGGTTTAGGATTTGTTTTTTGGTACCAAAGGTTTTGTCCAATTCCTCCAAGGGATACACGCGTCGGAGGTTCCATTGATCGTTGTAAAAGATGTAAGCGCCGTATTCAATGACTTCGATTTTGCTTTCCTTACAAAGCACCGAAGTAGTGTGTTTCCAGTAATAGGTGTTTTCAATTTTAATGGGATCGTTCACCTTCGGGAAGTGATTTACTTCAATGGCCTTCCGCAAGTTTTGTAGCTTTTCTGGCAGTGGTTCGTCTACGCTCGGTGTTCCAAAATTTACTTGTGCCGTAATTACAGGAGTACTTAACAAGCACAGTAACCATACAATTGCTTTCATGATTTTTTGTTTTTGATTTCGAAGGCAAAAATGCGAGACAGCCCCTATACGAGTCGTTCCGATTTATAAAATGAAACGTTTTTGCAGTTTTATAGAGGTTTCAATTTTAAAATTGAAACTTTTAATTAGTTGTTTTTTAGGTGCTTGGATGATTTTCCTGTAATTCGTTGTACAGTACGATTAAAGGAGGCTTTGGAATTGAATCCAGCTTCGAAAGCGAGACTAAGGAGTGTAAATTTCTCGTTTTCGGGATGGGAAAGGAGGGTTTTGAGTTCTTCAAAACGAAGTTCGTTTACATAATCGGTAAACTTGGTTTTGAATACCAGAGCAAAGGTTTTGGTTACCAAATAGGACTTTGTATCGATAGCTTCGGAAAGGAGTCGTACCGTTAACTCCTGGTTTTTGAAAAGCTGTTCTTCCTGCATCTTTTGACTGATCTTTTTAGCGATGCTATCCAATTGTTCCATCTCCTTATCCGAAGGAATATCCACTCGCTTGAAAGCAATAGTGTGTCTTCTGGAAAAACCTTCGATTCCCAACCAATACGTAATTATGGCCATGGCTATAAAAATGGGATACCCATAGAAATTGAAAGCATAATCGAAGAATAGGTAATGAATGATCGTAAATAGCGTAAACAAAACAGAAAATACTACCAATACCAGTACAACACGGCGAATCCAAACAATGTTTGCTTCAATTAAACGATACCCAAGGATTTCAGGTGGGTTTTTTAGGATCCGTAATGCTTTCGATCCGTAAAAAACAATAAGAGCCCCGCTAATAACGTACATGGTAGGGAAGTGGTTCCAAACCACATAGCCCCAATAGCCCAGCCAAGAAAGGCTTTCCCGGGTGCCATCCCAATAGAAATTCTGTGCTTTTATGAAGAAACTCCATAGTATTTCAATGGCAACAGGTAAAAAATGAATACAATCTTTATTTCGTAACCGGAAGGTAGGGTTTGTATAACTTAAGGCAAAAAAGTAGATAAGAGTACCGTAAATCCAATTGAATTCCAACAAAAAGTAGTACCAGGTATCGTAACGCCCCAGCCCGAAGAAGTATAGGATTTCCACCAGTAAGCGATAGGAAAAGAAGAAAAGAATGGTGGCTAGAAACCGATTGGCTAGTTTATGGATGGTATTGGTACGCCAAAGGATAATCCCATAGACAATACCCTGCAAGGCACCAATCGCCAAAAGAATAATTAGCAATAGAGTTTTGGTTTCCACTTCCCTAAGATACTGAAGAAGAATTAAGAAGCAATGTTCTTTTTATAGTAGCGGTACAGTTCATCCGCATCGGCCCCGAAGAACTTCTTTACATAAATGGCCCAAAAGTGATACTGCAATCGCCAAACGCCTTTCTTTTTATAAAGTCTACAAGAAGTGGTTAACGATTTTCGAATGACCACAAATTCATTGCGGCGATACAGCTCATTAATAAGAATGTTGTCTTCGTAAATGGTATAGCTTTCGTCGAAACCGCCGATCTCTTCAAACAACTCCTTGGTAATGTATTGACTCTGATCCCCGCCACGGCAAGCACGCCATCTAAATCGGGTTAGCCATCCCGCCAATCGCAACCACCAGTGATTGCTATCGAATTTCATCTGAAAGCATCCCGCACGGTTTCCTTGCGCTACTTGTTCTAAAATAAAATCGTCGAAACCTTTAGGGGGGAACGAATCGGCATGAAGAAAGTACAGCACCGAACCCGTAGCTTTTTTAACTCCCTTGTTCATTTGTTTGGCGCGGCCCCTTTCCGAAGAAAGAAGCAATAGATTTGTTGTGGCAGATATGTTTTGGGCAATGAATTTGGCAACCAAATCTACCGTTGCATCTTCGCTCCCACCATCTACTATTATGATTTCCGAAATATGATTGCTGTTGGAAGAAGCCAACAGATAGTCGAGTTGACTTACAATGCCATCGGCTTCATTAAGAACGGGGATAATGATGGAAATCATACAACAAATATATTATTGCTTGTTCAAATTCCAGTCGTATTCCAAATATTCTATAGGAGATTCTGAAGCAATCTTTGTTTTGCTATACAGGTTGATGTAGCCAATAACGTCTTGCTTTCCATCTATGGTAAAGTCCTTGGCGTACCAATTGAAGATAGAAGAAAGCTTGGGATTGTTTTCAGACAGTTCGTTTTTAGGACCATTTATAAAAGCTCGGGTCACCAAATCCAGCTGTTCTTCGATTTTGGTAGCTGTGTAGGCGCGATTCAACAATTTAGGACAGGAAATAGAAGCACAGTTAATAGCAAAGTGAATGCGGGGTTCGTTCATTTTCCGAAGAATTCCGTTTTCAATTCCGCCCAAGGATAAATTTCGCTTTCCAATGGGCACAATGCCTCGGGTCCAGGGGCCGTTGAGGTCTTTAATGCTTTGGGTAGGGTAATTATCCACAATGAGTTTTACGGTGTGCGCATTGTAGAGATTAATGTAGTAGGCCAAAAGTTCCTGTACGGGCCATTCCTTTTTCGGTGCATTTTCGGAAAGCAAATCCAAATAGCCATTTAAATATACTATGTCTTGCTGAAATCCTTCATAGTTTACCCAACCTGCTTCCGTGACATGCTTCTGTAGGAGGTCGTCCCAAACCGAATGATCCAAAAGATTGGTAGTAGCAGAGGTAAGCGGAGGGGTTACTTGTTTTATGGGTTGTCCTTGCGTGCTTAATCCTGCGGCCGAAAAGAGGGCACAGCCTTGCAGTGATAACAATAATAAACCTATTCCTAAAAGTTTTATAACCGCTTTCATGTTATTTGTTCAATCCCCAATCGTAGTCCTTAAAGCTTTTTCGCGCATTGGATTTAATGGGGGTTTCCGAATATTTATTGAGGTAATCGATAAGACTTCCCTCTTTCTTGAAATCCTTGGCAAACCAACTAAAAATCTTGGAAATTTGTATTCTGTCTGAAGTGATGGTATTGCGTTGGGGATCGTTTACAAACTGCTTGGCCAAAAAGTCCAATTGAGCATCCACCTTTTGTGCGGTAAAGGCTTCGTTCAATAAAGGAGGACAGGAAAAAGAAGCGCAATTGATCCCAAAATGTATACGTGGGTCGTTCATTTTACGGAGAATCTGGTGTTCTATTTCGTCCAGATTGTACCATTTGCTACCCAGTTTCCAAAGTCTTTGGTTCCATGGCTTGTCGATATCTTTGATGCTTTCCAGAGGAAGATTTCGCAGAATAAGATCTACGGTCATGGCATTGTAAGCATTCATCCAGTACGCCAATTGGTCTTCATGCGACCAGTCTTCGGTAGGCATTTGTGCTCCCAAGGAAGCGATATATTCGCGGAGGTTATGTCTTTTTTGACGGAACCCTTCGTAATTTACGTTTCCTGCTGCAGAGACATTTTCTTTGAGTAGGTAGTTCCATACAGAATGGTTGAAGGTTTCCACAGTTTCCGTTTTGCTGCTATCAGGGTCTTCGGTTACTTGCGTATCCTCTATGGTTTGCTGTTCCCTATCAGGTTCTTCTTCGGTAACGGTGGTCATGGTATCCACAACAGTTTCTTGAACCAAAACAATGGTATCCTTTATAACTTCCACCTTGTCGTTTTCCGAAGCGGTACCCACCACTTTTTTACTTCCTCCACAGGAGGCTGAAAGTGCTAATACTGCAAGTAGGTATAAACTATTTTTCATGTGTTGTTTGTTATGGGTATGTACGCAAAAAACCCTTTGTTGGTTTTATGGGGTGCAATTCCTGTTCCAAATATTTTTTGCATACGATCTAAAAATAAATAAAGCCTTGGTATTAGTAGGATTTTAGCGATAAACTTTCAGTAACTTGATGAAAATTTTCAGAAAAAAGAAAAGAAAATGTAACCTTTTCCATGAACCGAGGTCTTCATACCGAAACACTAACCCAAAGAGGCTTGAAACATCAGAGCGATGAGATGATAATGCAAAGCGTTGCCAATGGAAATTTGGATGCCATGACCATCCTGTTCGACCGGTACCATGAATGGATTTATAATTTCCTGTATAAAATGAAACCGGATGCAGCTTTTTGCGAAGATCTAACCCAAAATGTGTTTTACAAAGCGTTGCGGTATCGTACGTCTTACAGCGGTGGAAAGTTTGCTTCTTGGATTTTCAGTATTGCCAGGAATCTCTTTCACGATGAAGTTAAGAAGGAAAAATACCGAACCAATGTGTCTTTGGACAATTTGAGGGTAGTGGAGGATAAGGAAGAAGACCTTTCCGACGAAGTAAAAAGGTTACACGTAGTGCTTAATAAGCTGAAAGCTGAAGAAAAGGAAATTATTGTAATGAGTCGCTTTCAAGGCATGAAGTACCAACAAATTGCCGAAGTGATAGGAAGTAGTGAAGTAGCCGTCAAGACCAAAGTACATCGAGTGCTTAAGAAAATGAAAACATTGTATTTCGAAAATAGAATCGTATGAAGTGCAACACAGTAGAAAATAAGATGATCCTCTTTTTAGAAGGGGAATTAGACCCAAAACAGCATGCCGAAATGGAAGCCCATATTGCTTCTTGCTCCAATTGCCAGCAAATGCTCGAAGAGACAAAAGCTCTTTTGGATGCTTTCGGTAAGGTGGAAGATGAAGTGCCGAGCCCTAGGGTAAAACAAGGCTTTATGGAGCTTTTGGAAGAAGAAAAATCTCTTCAGCAGTTTACAATAGGGAAGAACAACTCCAAAGAGTTTGCCTGGAAAACAGCATTCCAGATAGCAGCGTCCATTTTATTGCTCATAGGAGGGTATGCTATAGGCAGCTTTCAGAAAGGATCTGAGAGCAATGTAGAGATTGCCCAATTGCGGGAAGAGACCTCTCAATTAAAGCAGGACATGATGTTGGCCATGTTGGACAATCGCTCGGTAAGTAAGCGTATACAAGCGGTAAACTATTCAGAAGATATCGCCATGCCCGATGCCAAGGTGTTGGAAGCCTTGATCGATCGACTGCATTTTGATGGCAATGTAAATGTACGATTGGCTGCTGTGGAGGCCCTTTCAAGATATTCAGAAAACGAAAAGGTAAAAGATGCCTTTATAAAATCACTAACCAACGAAACCAACCCCAACATTCAGATTGCGGTGATACAATTCTTGGTGGAAGTTCAGGATAAACGTGCACGCGCTCCCATGCAAAAACTGCTGGAGCATTCCGAAACACCAAAATTTGTAAAGGACCAAGTGAATGAAGGATTAGTAATCTTAATGTAGAATTAAAAAAACATCAATTATGAAACGAATATGTATAAGTACAATGGCCTTGCTTTTTTCCTTAGCCGTTTGGGCGCAAAAAGAATACAAAATGTCCACAAGCGGAATAAAAAAGGTAGTACTGGAAACCAACACCACTGTGGATGTTAAAATAGGGAGCGGAAGCGAACTGACCCTAGAAAACGGAGTGGATTGCGAGAATTGCGATGAGCACGACCATTATTACAACGATCACGAGGACGAAGGAGAAGACGATAGAGCCAAAGGCCTTACAGCATTGTATGCTGGGGGGACGGACAATACTGGCTTTGGAATGTCATCCGAAAGGGATGGGAGTACCTTGCGATTAAAGGATTTAAAACCATTTACACAGCGCTATGGCTTTACCCTTACCCTGCCCAAAGGCATAGACTTATCGATAGACTGTGGCAATTTGGGAAGTATTAATGTGACCGATTTCTCAGCCGAATTGGAGATTGAAAGTAATGTGGGACATGTTAATTTAAAGAATGTTACGGGACCCATTACGGCCAGTAGCAGCACAGGAAATATAGATGTGGTGTTTACCAGCGTGAACCAGAGTGCACCTATTTCCATATCCACTTCTACAGGGGCTATCGATGTAAGCTTGCCAGCCAACACTAAGGCAGATATAGAAATGAAGACCACGATGGGCGATGTGTATAGCAATTTCGATTTGGTTCCCAAAAGGGACGATGGATTGGAAGTTGTGGGTGCCAATAGAAAGATTAAAGGACAATTAAACAATGGAGGAGTGGATATCCGTTTGGTTTCCTCTGTTGGGAATATCTATTTGAGAAAAAAGTAATTTAAAAAACAATATCAATCATGAAAAAACTAATTATATGTATGCTCTTTATGTTGGGTGCGAACCTTGCCTTCGCTCAACGTTCGGTAGAATTGACCGAAAGGGTATCCAGCAACCAAGAAGTACTCTTCAACTTTAAGTTTGCCGATAAGATTAAACTGGTACAATGGGACCGAAACGAAACCAAAGTTGAAGCTAGCGTACAGATAGACGATGGGGCTGGGAACGAATCGTTTAGTATAAAAACCAAAGAAATGGGCTCCCAAGTAAAGATCTATTCCGATTTTGGAGATTATTTCGAAAAGAAACAGAAAAAAGATAACTGGTGCAATCACGAGACGGACATCAACTATGTGGTGTACGTTCCCAAAAATGTTGAGGTAGAAGTGAAAAGCATTTCGGGTAGTGTAGCATCCGATTCTTACAATGGTTCCCTGCGAACAGATCTGGTTTCTGGAGATGTTACCATCAAGAGATACAGTGGTGCCCTTCGATTAAAAACCGTTAGTGGTGATTTGGATGTAACCATGAACAAGGCCCGCATCGATGCTAGTTCGGTTACAGGGACCATCTATTCGGACCTAAATATTGACATGAAAAAGAAAAAAGGAGGTTCCTACGGAAGCAATAAAGTACTAGGCACTGTAAATGGTGGTGACGAACTTATTGTATTGAGTACCGTTTCGGGAAATATCTATATGCGAAAAGGATAGACAATGCTTCTATACAAATAAAAAAGTCGCTCCACTCGAGCGACTTTTTTATGTTTAGATATATCGTTACAGTAAATTCTGTAATAACTTAAAGAGAAGTCCACTGGCAAGGGCAGCTATGGGCAGCGTAAGAAGCCACGACAAAAGGATTTTGGAAACCATTTTTACATTGGCTTTTTTAGTGGCGGTCCCTATTCCAAAAATAGAACCTACCGATACATGGGTGGTCGATACGGGCAAGCCATGTACACTTGCGGTGGTTACCAATAACCCTGTTATGATATTGGCCGTAAAACCTTGTCCAGCATTCATTGGGGTGATTTTTTTACTCATGGTAATCCCAACTTTTTTGGCATTTAATAATCCTCCAATTGCCATAGTTATAGCTACAGCGATCATTCCCCATTTTATGTCCAACGTATTGACGATCACCAAAAGACCCACAATTTTTGGAGTGTCATTTAAACCACGAGCAAAGCTTACTATCCCAGAACTCACATAATGTAAATTGTCCAAGACTTTTTGGGCAGAAATGCCAAACAGTTTTCCCTCATAGGTTTCTACCCAGCCGTTTTCACATTGGGTAACTTGTACAGATGTTTCAGGGGTAACAGAGAGATTGGCATTAGCCAAATGGGAACTTGTGTTTGTTTCGGTAACGCACAAACAACTTTTTGAGTTTATTTTGAGTTTCTTTCTGAAATTTCGAAAAATTAAATACAGGATAAAACTGGCAACCGCAGCCATTAGTGGGCTTACAATTAGCGGCATTAAAAACGTTTTCCCCAATTTGGCAAAATTGAAATCTGCTCCAATGGCCATAACCCCAGCTCCAAAAAGTGCGCCTACCAAACTATGGGTGGTAGAAATAGGCATTCCAATTTTTGTGGCCAATAATACAGTAAGTGCGGCTCCCAATGCAATGGAGATTGCAAAAATTGGGTTTTGAATGAGCTCGTTGGGAACCAGTCCTTTCCCCGAGAAATTTTTAACCAATTCCCCTGCCAAAAAAATAGCTGCTATAGAACCTGCCAGGGTAGTGATAGTTGCCCAATGAATTGCCTTTTTGTAGTTGGTGGTTCCGCTTCCAAACAGCGTAGCAACTCCTTTAAAATTGTCGTTGGCACCGTTGGTATAGGCCAAAAAGCATGCCCCTATAAACAATAAAGCTATTGTCATATTTCAAAAAAATTTAATTAAAACAACTTGTTATGGGAGGCTAGTCCTTACCTAAACGGGTTTAACAACATCCGCCACCATCGTAATGGAAAGTGGATTCGCTAATGTGGATATCGTCCCTGCCTAAATCTGCAAGATTTGCAGCGGTTTTGTCACAAATGGCAATGGGTTGATTTTTCAATAAAATATGTCCGTTTTTATCGTCCAGATACTCTTCTTCGCCAAAATAGATGGCTGCTTTCCCCGTAAATACACAAGGACCATCGGCTGGCATCGGATCTTTTATGGCGGCTACTTCAATAGATTCTATGTAGATCAATTCGTCGGTTGGGTAGTTCTTTGGGTCTAGGATTCTATAGGGTTTTCTTGCTCTAATTTCGATGGTTCCGAAACCTACATCGGTCAAAGCTTTTACGTATTCCTTTATGGGAAGACTTCCACTCAAGCAAAGTGCCCTTAGACGCTCATCGTTTCGTAGGGTTTCGTTCATAGGTTGCTCACAGGTTGGATCGCTCATTACCAAACGCCCGTGGGGCTTTAGTACACGATACATTTCTTCGATAGCACGTTTTAGATCATCTTCCTTAAAGATGTTGAACAAACAGTTTTGAGCAGCTACATCGATACTATTGTCTTCTACAGGAAGATTCATAGCATCCCCTTTCTTAAGGTCTACAAATTCGCTCTTAAACCAATCGTTTTGCGCTTCTGCTTCTAAAAAGTTCTTACGGGAGGCTTCCAACATTTCGTCTACAACATCTACGCCAATTACCCCTCCTTTTTGTCGGGAGAAGTAAGAGAACTGAAGCAGTTCCATACCACCACCTACTCCTACGTACAATACTTTGGGGTTGTTTACAAGATCCCTGGCATGTACCGTACTTCCACAACCATAGTTCATTTCCTGCATGATCTTGGGGATTTTTAGTCCAGGAAGTTCCCAAATGGGATTGGTGGTGCAACAAAGGCCTACGTCTGGGGTTAAGGCCGCCTCTTTATATACATCTATCGTGGTATCTAAGTAACTCATAAAAGGGATTTATCTATCAAGAATAAGTGATTTTGTCGGAAAAAACCATAATTCTTTACGGAAATTTACAATTGTTTAATTAATTCGGTAAAAATGGTAATCATGTGTGGCTCGGCTTTTCCTGCCATGGCTATAATCTCAGGAATGTCCACGGGTTTCAGGTTGTCGGGGTCGCATTCATCTGTAATTACCGAAATAGCCGAAACAGGTAATCCCAAATGATTGGCAACAATAATCTCTGGCACGGTGCTCATTCCTACAGCATCTGCACCAATGATTTTTAAGTATCGGTACTCAGCCCGGGTTTCCAACTGAGGGCCAACTACGCTGGCGTAAACCCCTTTGTGGAGGGTAATGCCATTGTCTGCAGCAATTTGCTCTATTTTGGCATTCATTTCTGGATCGTAGGGCGCACTCATGTCCACAAATCGTTCCCCTAATTGTTCTACGTCTTTAAAGGCCAGTGGTGATCCGCCTTGCAGGTTGATGTGGTCATCGATAAGCATGATTTCCCCTTTGTTGAAAGACAGGTTAATGGCTCCTGAAGCATTGCTTACTAATAGTGTTTTAATTCCCAATTCATGCATTACCCGTACAGGGAAAGTAACATCGTTAAGTGAATAGCCTTCATACAAATGGAAACGACCCTGCATGAGGATTACACGTTTGCCAGAAAGATTACCGTATATCAGTTTTCCTTTGTGGAATTCGACCGTGGCCGTAGGAAAGTTGGGAATGTGGTTGTAGCTTACCTCTGCAATAATGTCCACTTTTTCTACAATCTGCCCTAAACCAGTTCCAAGGATAATCCCTATTTCGGGGGAGTCGAAGCCTCGGGAAACCAAGAATTGTGCAGATTCTTCTATATATTTTTTCATGTGTTGTTCAAATGTTTTAGAAAAGGCTGAAAAGCCTCTTCGTCTTTAATATCTTCATAATAATCCACATCGTTCCTGGTTGGGAGGATGTGGACTTTTTCAGTATCTAAATTAGCCAAACTATCTTTTAAAACAGTCGATGTGCCCCATTTTTTATTCTGAAAAAGAGAAGCTTTCAATTTTTTCATTCCCAGCAGATAGTACCCGCCATCGCTTGCAGGCCCAATAACAAAGTCATGATCGTGCAAGGACTGGAATGCATTTTCCAAATCGTTTTGTGAGAGGTCGTAAAGGTCACTTCCTATAATAATGATTCGTTCAAAACCTTCGGCAAAGCCTTCTTCAAAAGCATGCATCATGCGTTGGCCCAAATCGTCCCCTTCTTGTTGTTTTTTCTGAAAGACAGTTTCATCCCAACTATCATTTTCCCTCACCTTTACGGAGTAATGGACTTGTTTGTGGACATTAAGGTTTTTGGTAACTGATACGGTATGTGCCAGTAGGAATTTATAAATTTCTAAAGCTGCGTCGTCACCAATGGTGGCAGCTAAGCGGGTTTTGCATTTTCCCAATTCGGGATTTCGGGTAAAAATGAGGAGAAGATCCTTACTCATAAACTTTTATTCCTTTCTTCAGCCATTTGCTCCAGAGTTTGGTGCAGGTATGAACGCTGTCCGTTTCTTTTTCGAAACGGTTCACCACTGGAAATTCTTTGTTTTTCCATTCAAAAATACCACCATATAGGTTTTTTACATTCTCATAGCCGGCTTTTTTCAGTTTTTCCCCTATGTCTTCGGACCGAATCCCCAAGGAACAATAGACCACAATTGGCGTGCTTTTATTTGGAATGGCTTTGAGGGCTTCTTCAGGGGAGAATTCAGAATAACCCACATAGGTGGCATTGGGTATGTGGCTTATGCTATATTCGTTGGATTCCCTGGCATCCAAAACAACGACTTCACCCCTGTGCTGCAACATGCGCAGTTCTTCTACCGATATATAGGGAATGCTTCGGGTATTATAAGTATCCAAAATCTCATTAAAATGCTCTTGCCCCAGACATAGAGGCGCACAAAAGAGCAATAATAAAAACAGAATGGATCTCATATAGGCTTTTTGGAAATTAGGCGACGGTTCCCTGGCAGCTACTTCCGGCCCCAGCAGTACATCCATAACAATGCTGTGAGATAATGATTTTACGGTCGTTAAGGATATCTTCGTTGTATTCGCTAATGTGCTTCACCTTACTGGCTACTTTTAATCCTAGCATTTGGTTAAAATCGCAATCGTACAACCAACCATCCCAACTTACCGAAATAGTGTTGGTGCACATTACGTTCTCCACAGCGGCAGGGTTATAGGCATCTACCAAAGCGTACATATAATCTTCGTAATTGTCGCTTGCAATTAGGTAATCCAAGAAGCGGGAAATAGGAAGATTGGTAATGGCAAACAAATTGTGGAATTGTATGCCAAAGTCTTCCATAAGAGCTTTCTTGAAATCTTTTTCCATGCTGGCTTGATCTCCAGGAAGGAAAGCGCCACTTGGGTTGTAGACCAAATCGAGGCGGAGATCGCTATCGGGCATTCCGTAGCCAACGGCATTCAATTCCTGAAGGGCTTTTATGGAAGCGTCGAAAACGCCATCGCCCCTTTGCTTGTCCGTTTTTCCACGGGTCCAGTGCGGCATGGAACTCACCACATGGACATTGTGTTTTTTGAAGAACTCCGGAAGGTCGTAGTATTTTTTATTGGCCCGGATAATGGTAAGGTTGCTACGAACAATAAAATCTTTGATTCCTGCTTTACTAGCCTCTTCCACAAACCACCTAAAGTTAGGGTTCATTTCGGGGGCTCCTCCCGTAAGGTCCAATGTATGGGCTCCTGTATTTCTAATTACTTCCAAGCATTGCTCCATAGTCTCCCGCGTCATAATTTCTTTTCGGTCGGGACCAGCATCTACATGGCAATGTTCGCAAACTTGGTTACACATGTATCCTACGTTTATCTGCAGGATTTCCAACTTTTTAGGACGTAAGGGGAACTGTTGGGTTTCTTTTATTTTTTCGGCAAATGTGGGAAGTTCTCCATTTTGGAATATTCCATTGGATAAAATCTCCAATTGCCGGTTTGCATTGGCCAAATCGCTTTCCCTCTTTTTAAGGGACTGTGTCTTTATTTTGGTCATACTGTCTTCTCCTAATCGTGTTTATTTACAAACGGGACTAGCCATCCAATTTGTTCACTTTGTTCATCATCATTACCCCATGCACCAAAGTAGCACCACTCTTTATGGCAGCCCCTACATGAACGGCTTCCATCATTTCTTCTTTGGTAATACCGCGCTGCAATCCATCTTTGGTATAGGCATCTATACAATACGGGCATTGTTCTGTATGGGCCACGGCTAAAGCAATAAGCGATTTTTCCCTTGCCGTTAGGGCTCCTTCTTCGAAGACTTTGCCGTAATAGTCGAAAAATTTAGTGCCCAATTCTTCGCTCCATTCGGTAATATTTCCAAATTTTCTTAGGTCTTTGGGATCGTAATAGGACATACTCTTTTGTTTAACTGCCTTATAATAAAAACAGTAGGCTTATTCATAAGGGGTAAAGATAGGGAAGTAGTCTTATTTGTGGTGCAACCCTTACGAAAGTTTTCAGAAAAAAATCAATTAAAAGAATAGCTGATTCCTGTCCTAAAATCGTATTGTGAAGTGGGAATCCCTAAGGCAGGTGCGGCATCGTAAACGAAGGTGTAGGTAAGCTTCAAATCGAAATTGCCGAAAAGCTCCACTCCTAAGGAACTCTGGCTCGAAATGCGATAGTCCGAAACCTCCTTTAAAAGAGGCTGGTAATAGGTGGTGCTTACAATAGAAATGCGGTCGGTGGGGTAAATGCTGAACGATAAATAAGTACTCCCGCGGATGTCCCTTTGTAGGGGCGTAAAATTATCTGCGGTTTCTTCGTGTTCGTACATAATGAGGGTGCCTAGGTAGAATTTGTAGTTCTCGGACTGGCTTAACTTAAATCGAGGTCCAGTTCCCAAAAGACCTCTAAAATTGATCAAACTTACTTTGTTGTATTGCCCTTGGGCAAAAACCTCCCAAGCAATCCTAGGGCGAAAACGGTAATTGTGCCGGATATGGGTAATGCCACTGTTTTCGAATTTATTGCCTTCTATTTTGTTGAAATTGATGTCGTTTTTGAACAAAAGCAGGTGTTTTTTCATTTTGTACTGTATGTGTACATCGCTTCCTAGGATCACAAAATCGTTTACTTTTCTCTTTAAGGCAAAATGCGCACTTGCAGAGCCAGACCACCCAGAAGTGTCTGTTACTTTACGAAGGGATTCGGCATTAAGGATTTGCCCAAAACAGGGCAGCATAAATAAGCCCAATAGGACTGAAAAGAAAAACTTCATGGATGTAGTTAGTTTGTTTAAAGATACATTTTTTCACTGCAGGCAATTTGTTTTTGTTTAGCAATGTTAAAATTGTGTTTAAACAAAAGGAAATGAGGGGGCTAGATATTATCTTTGTACAGAACGAGAATATAAGGTTCTCTATGTTTAACCTTTTCAAATTGTATTGAATGGATATACTTGATCAAGCCTTGGAGTTCGAACAACGCAAAACTACCTTTAAAACTACTAGTGAACGTATCGAAGCCTCGAGAGAAGTCAAAAGATTAATTTTAGGAATTAACGAAATATACAAGAAAACAAAAGACGCACAGTTAATGGATTTAATGAAACGGTTGACTGTGATAAAACAAAAAATAGAAAAACGCTTAAAAGGACGTTCCTTAGCAGCGTAAAAAAAAGCCCCTGACATTGTTAGGGGCTTTTTTTTGCTATCTAAAGTAGACGTAAACGGCTACTACCACAAGGGTGATGGCAATCCCAACGGGCTTGGCATATTTCCACGGGGTAATGTCTACTTGTTTGGTGTATTCCTGAACGTAAGCTTCTTTACGGGGTTTTAGCTGTCCAATAATCAACATGATGATTACATTAAGGATAAAGAGAATAGCCATTACATCTAAGAAGTGTAGCCCAAAATAAGCCTGCGACTCTATTACGGAAAGTTCTGCAGTATCTGTAATTCCATTGGCTTTGGCTTCTTCCAAGGCTTTGTTTACAAAATAGGGTTGTAGTATAAACTGACTCAAAATATAAATAAGCGAACCAGACAACAATCCAATTTTTGCCGCAATGGCCGGAACTTTTTTGGTTAAATACCCCACAATGATAATGGTTAGGATAGGGATGCTGTAAATTCCATTTATTTCCTGTAAGTACTTAAAAAGACTGCCAGCATTTGCAATAAATGGGGCAATAAACATGGAAGCCAACGCTAGTAATAAACCAAATCTTTTTCCCTGTTTTACTATTAGTTTTTCATTGGCTTTGGGGTTTATGTGTTGTTTGTAAATGTCGATTCCAAACAGTGTCACAGAACTGTTTAAAACGCTATTGAAAGAGCTTAATATAGCTCCAAATATGACTGCAGCAAAGAACCCTAGAAGTATAGGAGGAAGTACTTCGGCAACCAGTTTTGGGTAAGCCTGATCCATGCTATCCAAACCTCCAGAAAACATATGGTAGGCAATAATTCCTGGCAAAACCACGATAATAGGGCCTAAAATCTTTATAAAAGACGCCAATAGAAGTCCTTTTTGTCCTTCAACAAGGTTTTTGGCTGCTAATGCACGTTGTATAATTTGCTGATTGGTTCCCCAGTAGAACAATTGTACCAACATCATTCCTGTAAAGATGGTATAAAAGGGTACAGGATCGGTTTTGCTTCCCATCGATTTAAATTTCTCTGGATTTTCGGAGGTTAAAGTTGCAATGCCATCGAGCATACTTCCATCTCCAATGGCCATAAGCCCAAAGACGGGTATCATTAGTCCTCCTACTAATAATCCTATAGCATTAATGGTGTCAGAAACTGCAACAGCTTTTAACCCTCCAAATACAGCGTACATCGAACCTACGATCCCAATACCCCAAACACATAACCAAATGGATTGACTTTCTGAAATATTGAAAGCTTCAGGAATGTTGAACATACCACTTATGGCTACAGATCCTGAATACAGGATGATGGGGAGTAGCACTACTACATAACCCGTTAAAAACAGGCCAGAGGTGAGGGTTTTTGTGGTAACATCGAAACGTTTGGCTAGAAATTGGGGGACGGTGGTAAGCCCCCCTTTTAGGTAACGGGGCAATAGAAACAGTGCGGTAACCACCATAGCAATAGCAGCTAAGGTTTCCCAAGCCATTACAGACAAACCACTTTCGTAAGCCGACCCGTTAAGACCTACGATCTGTTCGGTAGATAGGTTGGTTAACAACAAAGAACCTGCAATGACACCAGCCGTTAAACTTCGTCCACCAAGGAAGTAGCCGTCCGAGGTATTTTCGTTAGTCTTTCGAGTGGCTAGATAAGCAATAACAGCTACTAGCAGCGTAAATGCTAAAAAAGTAATGATAG
>JANQKN010000177.1 GCA_028281065.1 Flavobacteriaceae bacterium
ATAAACCGCCTGTACAGAAGTAATGGATCCTTTTTTGGTAGAAGTAATACGCTCCTGCATCGCCCCCATCTCGGTGGCCAATGTAGGTTGGTATCCTACCGCAGAAGGCATACGTCCCAATAGTGCAGATACCTCAGAACCAGCCTGGGTAAAACGGAAGATGTTATCTACGAAGAAAAGTACGTCTTTCCCTTGTCCGTCTCCAGCTCCATCACGGAAGTACTCTGCAATGGTCAATCCAGAAAGTGCCACACGTGCACGTGCTCCTGGAGGCTCATTCATCTGCCCGAATACGAAAGTTGCTTTAGACTCTTTCATGGCAGCTTTGTCTACTTTAGACAAATCCCATCCTCCTTCTTCCATAGAGTGTAAGAAGTCGTCTCCATACTTGATAATTCCAGACTCCAACATCTCACGAAGCAAGTCGTTCCCTTCACGGGTACGTTCCCCTACTCCAGCAAATACAGACAAACCACCGTGTCCTTTTGCAATATTGTTAATCAACTCCTGAATCAATACCGTTTTACCTACCCCGGCACCACCGAACAATCCAATCTTACCCCCTTTTGCGTAAGGCTCGATCAAGTCGATTACTTTAATCCCGGTGAATAAAACTTCGGTAGAAGTTGAAAGATCTTCAAACTTAGGTGCTTCACGGTGGATAGGAAGTCCACTCTCCCCTGCTTTGGGAAGGTTTCCAATACCATCGATCGCATCTCCAATTACGTTAAACAAACGCCCGTATACGTCCTCGCCAATTGGCATTTGGATAGGCGCTCCGGTTGCAACAGCATCCACACCACGGCTCAACCCATCGGTAGAGTCCATGGAAATGGTACGTACGGTATTCTCTCCAATGTGAGACTGTACCTCAAGTACCAACGTGTTTCCGTTATTCTGTACTTCTAATGAATCGTAAATCTTCGGAAGTTCTGTTCCATTGGCAAACTCTACGTCTACAACGGGACCGATAATCTGTGCAACTTTTCCTGTAACTTGTGACATTTCTAAGTGTTTATTTTTTAGTACTGTTAGAAGTAGAAAAACCTACCCCTAAAAATCGGTGCAAAGATAGGTTTTTCTGTCACAAAAATGCAACGGAATGGAGTAATTTTTTGAAGGTAATTTTTGGACTTATTCTACGGTAACGCTCTTGGCCAAATTACGCGGCTGATCCACATTTTTACCCAGCATCACGGCAATGTGATAGGACAGTAACTGAAGTGGGATGGTAGTTACCAATGGGCTCAGTGTTTCTGGGGTTTTAGGCACTTCCATTACAAAATCTGCCAAGCCTTTTACAATGGTATCCCCTTCGGTAACCACTGCAATGATCTTCCCTTTTCTAGCCTTGATTTCTTCGATATTACTTACCACTTTTTCGTAGTGATTGCTGTTTACCGCAATAACCACTACAGGCATCTGCTCATCGATCAAAGCAATGGGGCCGTGTTTCATTTCGGCAGCAGGATATCCTTCGGCATGAATGTATGATATCTCCTTTAGTTTTAAGGCTCCTTCCAGGGCAACGGGGAAATTATAACCCCTTCCCAAATACAGGAAGTTTGCAGCATCCATAAATACTTCAGCGATTTCCTGGATTCTCGGTTCGCTTTTTAATGCTTCTGCTACATGCGAAGGGATCAATTCCAATTCCCTAAGGTGTGTCATATAATCCCCTTTGGAAATAGTCCCTTTTTCATTAGCCAAACGCAATGCGATCATGGTCAATACCGTAATCTGCGTGGTAAAAGCTTTGGTAGATGCCACCCCTATTTCGGGTCCAGCGTGGGTATAGGTCCCGCTGTCGGTTTCCCGTGAAATAGAAGATCCTACTACGTTACACACCCCATAGACAAAGGCACCACGTTGTTTTGCCAATTTAATGGCCGCTAAGGTATCTGCCGTCTCCCCACTTTGGGAAATGGCTATCACGACATCTTTTTCACCAATAACAGGATTTCTGTATCGGAATTCGGAAGCGTATTCCACCTCTACGGGGATACGGGCCCAATCTTCAAAAATATATTCGGCCACCAAGCCTGCATGCCAAGAGGTTCCACAGGCGACAATAATGATACGTTCTGCATTAAGGAATTTTTGAATGTGATCTTCCAATCCACCCAACTTTATGATTCCCCTATCGGCTAGCAGTCGCCCTCTATAGGTATCTTTAATTACTGTAGGCTGCTCGTTAATCTCTTTAAGCATGAAATGGTCGTACCCGCCTTTTTCTATCTGCTCAAGATTTAACTGCAATTCGTGGATATAAGGATCTACAAGACTGTCGTCCTTGATTTTTCGAACTTTTACGCCCTTCTTTTTGCTTATAATCGCCATCTCTTCGTCTTCCAAATAGATAGCATTGTTGGTAAACTCTATAAATGGCGTCGCATCACTGGCCACAAAGAATTCGTCATCACCAATACCAATAGCCAAAGGGCTACCCAGTTTGGCAACTACTATTTCGTTGGGCTTATTCCTGTCGAAAAGTGCAATAGCATAAGCTCCTACTACCTGGTTCAACGCAATCTGAACCGCCTTCCCCAACTTTACATCGTGCTGTTTCTTAATTTCTTCAATAAGATTTACCAAGACCTCTGTATCGGTATCGCTCGTAAATGTATATCCACGATTGAGCAATTCCTGCTTTATCGAAGCGTAGTTTTCAATAATTCCGTTATGGATGATCACCAAATCGCCACTATTGGAATAATGTGGGTGCGAGTTGATGTCGTTAGGAACCCCGTGGGTAGCCCAACGGGTATGGCCTATACCCAATTTACCGTGGGTGGAGATTTCGGAATCCACACGTGATTCCAGATCGACCACCTTCCCTTTGGTTTTAGAAACCTGAATCTCTGTACCATCGTATAAGGCTACCCCTGCACTATCATACCCCCTATATTCTAAGCGTTTTAAACCGTTTAAAATGATAGGGTATGCTTCTCTCTCTCCTATATATCCTACGATTCCACACATAAGTTTCTTGTATTATTCGGGTACAGTGTAAAAAATTTGAAGTTTAAGTCTCTTTTCCAAGTTTGGGGAAAGGTTTCCGTGCAATACGGTTCCTTCTGGTGAAAGTATAGATGTATTGGGCAGATCTTCAAGAAAAATATCCTCTTCGGGATCAGGTCGGTCAAGCACAAGAAGTGGATCTTCCAATTCCTGGAAATCCAATTGACTTACATTGTGGGAAACTGTTACTGCCAAAGGCACATTAAGCGAATCCCTATTAATAAGGTTACTTAAGTGGGTAGTGATACGGATTTTGTAAAAATCCCCTATGGCATCAGAGCCACGCTCCAACCTTCCCAAGTGAGTGGTTATTGCATCTACAGCGTCATTTCCAGAAGTAAGGTCCACACTATAATCTGCCAAGACATTTTGGTTTTTGGTTTCATAAATAATAAGCCTTTCGGGCTCTTTGGCACCGCCTGGCACTCGGGATTGATCCACATAGAAAATAAGGTTGGCTTCATTAATGATCCAATCTGCTTCCCGAAGTTCTTCCAAATCATCCAATCCATTAGGTTCCTCTAGAACCTCTCCATCTGCTGTAATGGATATGTTATCGGTATTATTAAAAAGATCGATCATAGTTACAATTCCATCCCCTCCACGTACATACAGGGTTTCTTCTCCATTTTGAGTATCGGGATTGTTTAAGGCCGCCATAATCCCCGCAGGAACATTGGTATCGTATACATTAACGTTGATCCCGGAAAAGTTCATTGCAAAATTGTTTAGGATCCGAATAATATTTCCGTCATCATCGGTTTCCTGATTCCCATTGTCATCCAGGGTTGTTGTTTCGGAAGAATAATGCATATTCAATGTCATCTCTTCATCATTGAATATAAACAGGTTATCTCCCGACTGAACTTCTTCTACCTTTATATATAAACCTCTAAAAAATTCTGAGAAGTTGTTATTGGTTAACAGTTCGGGCTGTCCTTCACGATTGAATATCTTTTCTTCGAAGAAATCCACTGGCAACTCCATGAGCAAACCAGGGTTAAAGGTTAGGGTATCGCCTGTACTTTCAAAAATAACTTCCTGTTCCAAATCGGAAGGCACAAAATCATCCACTTGAGCCAATAGCTGTCCCATAGCCGCATCGAATTCTAGCCCTTGGTTGGAATAGTAAAGCTGCCCTTGCTCAAAATCCGTATCGGGATCCAATGTCCTTAACAGGTAATCCGATTCATAAACGGATACTCTTATGGGTGTATTTCCGTAAATGGAATCCAGTGCAAAGGTGGTTACATCATCCGTAGTGGTAGAGTTGGAAAAGAAAGGGATATGTAAAATCACCTTTTCTACTTGGGGAGTCAACGTATCATGTGGAAAAGTAGGATCTGGGGTTACCATACGTACTTGCCCTAGAAAATCTGCTTTTAATTGATCGTAAACAGGGTCGTTGTAAATTCCCAATTGATGGGCGATTAGACCATTGGTTTGTACTCCATTGAATGCTCTACTATAGGCTGTAACACCCATAACTACATTAGGTGTCGAAAAGTTTTGCCCTATAATATCGGTATCTACCGTACTAAAATCTTCTTCGCAAGAAGCCAAGGCAATGATAAGGGTGAAAATTGCTCCTAGCTTGAGCAATGTATTCTTCATGTTCATACTTCGAAAGGGTATTAATCCAGCACTTTTGTTTGGTAAAAATCCAAATAAGCCTGCTCAACTTCTTCTTTATTGTGATATTTTAACACAGGTTTTTCGAGATTTTTAAGATACGTTTCGAAATCGGAAGAAATATCGTTGGAAGCTACTACTACAGCATCACTGTTGTCTATAGCGGTCTTCATAACATTAAAATAGTCCGGGGTGGATAAATGGGCTATTTTTTCTTCTGGGATTTCATCGAACTTGATCTTATTAACCAGTTTCGTATTTAACGTATCTCCAAAGCCTTGATTGTATAAGGAAGTAACTATTTTACTATTCTCGAAAAGAGGTTCGTTGCTATAATAGGTTCGCAAATACAACGGAAGGAAGGAAGCCAACCAACCGTGAACGTGTATAATGTCTGGAGACCAGTTCAGCTTTTTTACGGTTTCTATAACCCCTTTAGCAAAGAAAATGGCACGCTCATCGTTGTCTTCATAAAAATTACCATCTTCGTCAGCATAGGTAGCCTTTCGTTTAAAATAATCCTCATTATCGATGAAGTATACCTGCATTCGCTCTTTGGGAATGGACGCTACTTTAATGATAAGGGGCATATCCAGATCATTGATAACCAAG
>JANQKN010000178.1 GCA_028281065.1 Flavobacteriaceae bacterium
AAACCCATGCACCCAATAATACTCCATCGGTGCCGATCTTCATGGCGCAACGGTCTTGGGATACGGTAAATAGCTTGAATTGGAAAGGCTTGTTCATTACAAATAAAGTTCGATAAGGCCTTCGGGAGCTTCCAATAGGATTTTTTTATGAACTCGATCCACTTCCTTTATGATATCGTCGTTAATAGGAATAAGGATTTCGGTTCCGTTACGGTCTATCTCGAATAGGTGTTGGGCCGTGTTATCATTAACCCCTTTAATTTTACCCAATTCCCCAAAAGTAGCATCCACGACTGTATACCCAATGATTTCGTGATAATAGAACTTGTTTCCTGAAAGTTTGGGCAGTAAATCCAAGGGGAGGTAGAGTTCTTTCCTCATTAGAGAATCTGCATCGGCTTCTGTGTCTACTTCTTCAAACTTGATGCGTAATAGCGTGCTTTTGTGCAAGGAGAGCTGTTCAATAAAAAATGGAATCAAATTTTTGTTGGTTTCAACAAAAACAGATTCCATTTTTAAAAATTGTTCGGGATCGTCTGTGTCCAATTTAACAAGGACTTCTCCCTTAAAACTGTATTTTTTTACGATTTTGCCTACGAAGAAACAATCCTTCTTTTGCATCGCAAGGAAATTTACTCCTCTTCTTTGGCAGCTTCTTCAGCTACAGCAGCAGGTGCTTCTTCAGCAGCAGCTTCAACTACTTCTTCGGCTGGAGCTTCTTCAGCTTCAGGCTCAGGATTGTTGGCGGCAGCACGTGCTTCGTTTACTGCTTTTTCGGCTTCTAAAGCTTCTGCTTTCGCTTTGGCTTTGGCGTCGGCCAATTTTCCTTTTTTAGCATCAACAGCTTTTGCTTTTTCCTCCAACCAAGCGTTGAATTTTTCTTCAGCTTGCTCTTCAGTCAAAGCTCCTTTACGTACTCCTTCTGCCAAGTGCTTTTTCAACATAGCCCCTTTGTAAGAAAGGATAGCTCTTGCCGTATCGGTAGGCTGAGCTCCATTCTGAAGCCATTGTACAGCACCGTCTACGTTAAGGTTGATTTGAGCAGGGTTTACATTAGGATTGTAAGTACCTAATTTTTCAAGAAATTTACCATCTCTTTTGGCGCGGCTGTCTGCCGCTACGATCCAGTAAAAAGGCTTCCCTTTTTTACCGTGTCTTTGTAATCTAATCTTTACAGGCATAATAATTAATTTTTGGGGTACACGACCCCGGTTTTAATTTGAGTGCGCAAATATACTGTAATTTTGCTTGAAAATTAGGTAAATCGAACTTTTATTTTATATTTGTTACAACCTATTTATGCAAAAACATCATGAGAAGACTAATTCTACTATTCGTATTGGTAGCAACCGTTTTTATATCCGGTTGTGAAAATACGGAAGACAACAGCCCCGCTCTTCAAGGTCAGATGGAGGATTTTTTCTACAGAGCCACTGACGTGAGAGCCCGATTAAATGAGGACGGATCTTACACCATCCAAGGAATAACCCGTGACGAAACTTTAACCCTTCATTTACGAAGCGGTCAGTTAATAGACTATCCTGTTGGAGGCGGGTCGTCTAACTTTGCAACATTCGAAGACTCAGCTGGAAACATATACACTACCGTTCCCCACGGTACTGGAGAAATAACCCTTACAGATCGTTGTATTTCCTGCGGATGGCTTACCGGAAAGTTCAATTTCACGGCGATTCAAGAAGGTGTAGATACCCTTACCGTAGAGAAAGGGTTCTTTTTTGAAGTTTCCTTCTTGAATGGGGAATTACCCTCCGACACACCCACAGCATCGGACGGAACCATGACTGCCGAAGTAAACGGAATAGATTACGAAGCCAATAACGTAAGTGCTTCCCTTGATGGAGGTACCATAAAAATTGAAGGATTTAAAGACGATACCGTAATTGTGGTGTCCATACCTTCCGATGGGGTTTCCGGAAATTACGACTATCCCATGACAGGCTTTTTCGCATCTGTAATAAACAATGGCGTAGAAGACCCTGCTGTTTCTGGATTAATATCCATAAACTTTAACAATACTACTACCCGCGAAGCAAGGGTGTTTTTCACCTTTACTACCGAAAGTGGCGCCGAAGTCACGATGGGGAATACACGGGTAAATTACTAAACACTTAAAGCAATGTTTAAAACCGAGCCTAGTGCTCGGTTTTTTTGTTTATAACTGTAGCGGTTTTGTGTACAACTTTCAAGCTTTCGAAAGGGTGATATTTCTTATTTTTACTCCATCCACGATAAGTCCTTATGTATTTAATTTTCGATACCGAAACCACAGGGTTACCCAAGAATTACAATGCCCCTGTAACCGACACCGATAACTGG
>JANQKN010000123.1 GCA_028281065.1 Flavobacteriaceae bacterium
ACAATCCTACTGCCGACTTTGGTATAAGTGTAGCTCCTAATCCTGTGAGGGATCGTTTAACCATTCAGAATCCAGATAGTATCGAAATCAATGCCCTACGACTGTACGATGCTTCCGGAAGGTTGCTTTTGGAAAAACAAGAAGACACTACGGCGTTACAGATTCCTACAACAGGAAATTCCATGTTGTTCCTTCAGTTAGAAACCCAACGGGGAACGGTTACCAAGAAATTGATTATTGAATAAAAAAAAGTGGCTTAAGGAAGCCACTTTTTTTCAAAATTAGGCTTCCGTTTTTCAAGGAAGGCATTACGGCCTTCAATCGCTTCATCCGTCATATAGGCTAGACGTGTAGCTTCACCTGCAAATACCTGCTGCCCTACCATACCGTCGTCGGTAAGGTTCATGGCGTATTTTAGCATCTTTATGGAAATTGGCGATTTGGCCAATACTTCCTGGGCCCATTCATAGGCGGTCTGTTCCAGTTCGTCATGAGGCACTACGGCGTTTACCATGCCCATTTCAAAAGCTTCCTGCGCGCTGTAATTACGTCCCAAAAAGAAAATCTCACGAGCCTTCTTCTGCCCTACCATCTTTGCCAAATAGGCACTTCCATAACCACCATCGAAACTGGTAACATCGGCATCGGTCTGCTTAAAGATGGCGTGTTCTTTACTCGCTAAGGTCATATCGCACACCACATGGAGGCTATGCCCCCCTCCTACAGCCCAACCGGGTACCACACAAATTACTGCCTTGGGCATAAAACGGATAAGACGCTGTACTTCCAAGATATTAAGTCGGTGGTATCCATCCTGTCCTACATATCCTTGATGCCCGCGTGCCTTTTGATCACCCCCGCTACAAAAACTGTATACGCCATCTTTTGGTGAGGGGCCTTCGGCCGATAACAAAACAACACCAATACTGGTATCTTCCTGAGCATCATTAAAGGCATCCAACAGTTCTGAAGTGGTATGGGGACGGAACGCATTCCGCACTTCGGGTCGGTTAAACGCTATGCGGGCCACTCCGTCACTTTTTTTATAAGTGATATCTGTATATTCTTTGGCTGTTTTCCAATTGGGTGTCATCATGTTTTGTATTTTAGCTTCAAAGATACTAATTCCCAAGTACGGGACATTTCATAAAATACCTTCAAAATGATAAAAAAAGTATTGCTCAGTTTAGGAATCGTTTTCTTGTCATCAACCGCAATGGGACAGGAACCCTATAAATTTACCGAAATCATTGACCTGGAGGCCACTCCTGTAATAAGCCAGGGAAGGACAGGGACCTGCTGGAGCTTTTCCAGTACTTCCTTTTTGGAGTCTGAAATTATCCGCCTTACAGGAAAGCAGATAGACCTTTCCGAAATGTATACCGTGAGGAACACCTATCCCAAAAAAGCAGAAAATTTTGTGATGCGACAAGGAAAGGCACAGTTTAGCGAAGGAGGATTGGCCCACGATGTACTTAACTCTGTTGCAGAATATGGTTTGGTTCCCAATGAAGCATTTAGTGGACTTATGGGTGACGAAACACGCCATAACCATGCGGAACTCTCTGCCGTATTGCGATCCATGGTAGAAACCTATGTGGATAATCCCGGTAGAAAACTGAGCAAGAAATGGAGAAAGGCCATCGATGCGGTCCTTTCCGCATATATAGGAAGTAATCCTTCTACTTTTACCTACGAAGGAAAAACCTATACGCCCCAGTCTTTTCTGGAAATGACCAAAATCGTTCCCGAAGACTATGTAAGCATTACTTCGTTTACGCAGGCTCCTTTCTATTCAGAATTTATTTTGAACATTCCCGACAACTGGAGTTATGGTAGTTTTTACAATGTTCCCCTAGATGAAATGATGGGCGCCATAGACTATGCATTGGAAAACGGGTATACAGTAGAACTGGACTGCGACGTGAGTGAGCGTACCTTCTCATCAAAAGATGGGGTTGCCGTGATTCCATTACTAAGTGAAAACAACAAGAAAGCCCTACAGGGTGTGTACCCAGAGAAGAGCATTACCCAAGAATACCGCCAAGACGAGTTCGAAAACTTTACGACTACCGATGATCATTTAATGCACATCACGGGGACCCTTGTGGACCAAAATGGCACCAAATACTATAAGGTAAAGAACAGTTGGGGATCCGATGCGTCCCGAAATGCCAATGGAGGGTATGTGTATTTTAGTGAAAGTTATATGCGATTGAAAGCCATTAGCATTACCCTTCATAAAGATGCCATTCCAAAAAGCACAGCAAAAAAGTTAAACTTATAGGGGATAGGTAAAACGGATCGATTTTTGATACCTATTTTGCAATGAAAAAAATTTGCTACATACTGTTTTTATTCCCCTTGGTCGTGTGGTCCCAATACGATTTTGAAACACGCTACTTTTCCATCAATGCTACAGCATTGCCCGACATGCCTGAGGAATATTCCGTAAACCTTAGCTTTGAAAGTACTCCCAAGTTCCAAAAGAAAAGCATTAACGATTTCTTTAAGGTAACGGTAGAGAACTATTACGAACCTGTTAGCATGAGTGAGGCTTATGAGGAAACCATGCAATACCGTGATAATTCTTCAGTAAGTGCGGAACAATTGCAATCACAATACGGCACCATTACAGGAGGGACTGCCCAATATGGAGCCGATGGAGCAAGTAAGGTAAAAAACACAGTGTACAAAGAGCAACGCGGATTGAGTTTCTTGGATCCCTGTCCTCCGTTTGGGGTATGTTCACGCTGCGCTCCCTATCGGGTAGGGAGAGGATATTAACTATGCCAGCTCGATTCCGTCTTCTTTAATGCGGATTTTCTTGTCTTTATAAAGACTACCTATTGCTTTTTTGAAGCTTTTCTTGCTCAAGCCCAATTCGTCTTTAATTTTTTCTGGATCCGATTTGTCATGCAAAGGAAGAAAGCCTCCTGCAGCGGTTAGTTCTTCCAACACATACTGTGCATTAGGTTCTATGCTTCGGTAGCCTGGAGAATGCAATACTAGGTCTATCTTATTATCGGGTCGTATTTTCTTTACAAAAGCCTTTAGCCGGTCCCCAGTACGGATGTCTTCAAAGATATCTTCTATATAAATAAGCCCTTTGTGTTTTCCATTAATAATGGCATTGGCCCCTTTATCGGTAATATGGCTTACCATGATATCCACTTCATCGAACCTGGAAACCGTAAGCGTTTCGTTGTTTAAGTATTTATTGGTCTTACTGGTACCTACCAAGCGTTGGGTTTTATCGTCTAGATAGAGATATACTATGTACCAACTCCCTTGTTTCATAGGACGGGCCTGCTCTTTAAAAGGAACAAACAGTTGTTTAACCAATCCCCAATCCATAAAGGCACCATATTTATTTACAGCACTGCATTCCAAATAACCAAACTCATTAAGGGTAACATAAGGCGCATCGGTAGTAGCAATGGGCCGTTCTTCATTATCCAAATACACAAACACTTCCAACTCATCTCCTATAGCAAAGAATTCGGGTTTGTAACGGTTGGGCAGCAACACTTCATTGCCCTCTGTATCGCCCAAAAACAAGCCTGGTTCGGTCTCCCTTAGTATGCTTAATTTCTGAAATTTTCCTAGTTGTAACATAGGGCGCAAAGATACGATTTAAACAATGCCGCAGGGTATAAACTGTCTCATTTAAATTTGTACCTTAGGGGCAACTAACCAATTTTTATGTCACTACAAAGCCCCCATGATTTGCCAGGGGCTCCACAGCTTTTGTATTTTATTGAAAATGCATTGGCCAAAGTTTGGATTTACGAGAATGTCGTAATTGCCGAAGTGGTTCCCGGCGTGGAGATCAATTACAAGAACACCTTCGATTTGGTCGTAAAGGGTGTTAACTATATTGATTTTAAGCCTTGGGCATATATTTCGCATAGGATTCATGCTTACGATGTTGATCCCAAATTCTATAAATACATACACCTTATCCCCCATTTAAAGGGAATGGCTGTCGTGATTCCAAAAGAGAGCACAGAATACCCAGAAATACCAACCAAGGAAACCCTTAAAAAAGAAATAGCTGTGTTCGACGATCTTTCATCTGCTTATATCTGGGCCAAAGAACTGTTGGAAAACCTTAAGAAATAAACCTGAAATAGTCCTTCAATACCTTGTCATTTACTTTGGCAGGGGTAAAGACCTCCAATATCTTGGGTTGGTTGGATGCTGCGTAAAAATCGCTCAATGTACTTCGCAAAGTAGCTTCATCATGAGCCGAAGTATAGTCAAAATTAAACATCGCAGCCAAATGTTGGGCAGTAAGCCCATGTTGGGTTTCAAAATAGGTTTCGAAATGCTGGGAATCCTTCGCTTTGGGCAAGATCCTAAAAATACCCCCTCCTCCATTGTTAATCACTATAATCCGAAAATTATTGGGTATGTGATCGTTCCAAAGAGCATTACTGTCGTAGAAAAAGCTTAAATCGCCTGTAATAAAAACCGTTTGCTTTTGGGAAACATAAGCTGCTCCAACAGCAGTAGTCGTGCTACCATCAATGCCACTCGTACCACGGTTGCAGTATACTTCTAAGCTTTTATCCAGATCGAACAGTTGCGAATATCGTACCGTAGCACTATTGGCCAATTGTACCAGAACCTCCTTAGGGAGCGTCTCGACCAAGATAGAAAACACCTTAAAATCGGAAAAAGGAGTCTGTTGTTCATATCTAGAATGCGCCAGGGAACGGTGCTGTTTTACTTGAGACCAATGTGTTCTATAGCCTGATTTATTGGCTTCATGGTCTTTTGCAAACCGTTCAAAAAACTGATTCAGGGAGGTTTTAAAATGATGCTTCAGGCAAAAATAGGTGTCATAGCCTGTTTTGGGATCTATATGGTAATGGGCCTTGGGTGCATAGTTCCTCAAAAAGGCCTTGATCTTTTTGGAAACCACCATCCCGCCAAAGGTGAGCAAAATATCAGGTTGCAACGACTCGAAATCCTTTTCTTCCAAAGGCATGATTATCTTGTCTATAGAAGGGAAAAATTGCTCGTGAAAAAGGTTTGAAGTGGTTTCGGTAAATACCAAAACACTTTCATCTTCAGCCAAAAGATCGATATAGCGTTTATCCAACTCATTGGGAGGCAATGTTCCCACCAAAACCATTTTTCGCTTGGCAGCTTTCCAGTCTTTAATGAATTCAGCATAAGAAGTTTCCCCTAAATCTTCAGAAATTGGTTTTCCCATTCGTTCTTCCCATGTTTTTGCATCGAAAACGACACTAGGATCGTTGGTTGTCTCGTACAAAGGCTCGGAAAAAGGTACGTTGATATGAACTGGTCCCCTTTCGTGTAGAGCCGTGTACAAGGCCTTGGAAATTTCAGTTTCGTTGAACTCCTGATGTTCTTCTCCTTCTTTACAATTAGCTGAATAACATATATGGTTGGTATAAACATTTTCCTGCCGTATGGTCTGTCCATCCCCTACGTCGATTAAATGTTCGGGTCGGTCTGCAGATATAACTACCAAAGGAATATTGCTGTAGAAGGCTTCGGCTACGGCTGGGTAATAGTTAAGCAAAGCCGAGCCCGAAGTACAGACCAAGGCAACTGGTTTTTTTAATTGCTGAGCCATCCCCATAGCAAAAAATGCTGCGCATCGTTCGTCTACAATACTAAAGCAAGAAAAGCTTGGGTGTTGCGTAAAACCAATGGTTAAAGGTGCGTTTCGGGATCCTGGCGAGATAACGATATGGTCAACTCCGGCAGCAAGGCAAATTTGTGTAACAGTTTGCGAAAGGATCTTCTTCGAAAAATTCATTGGCGCAAAAATACAAACTCCAGCATCAATGCGAAAGCATTGGGCCTATTACCTGAAGCATGGTCTGCATTTTGTGTTGGGTTTCTTCCCATTCCTTTCTGGGAATGGAGTCGGAAGTAATCCCACCGCCCACATACAAGTAGGCATTTCCATTGGCAATCTTCATACATCGTAGGTTAACAAATAACTGAGCCGAATTCGTGGTAACATCCACAGGCCCCAAATAGCCCGTATAAAACTCACGGTCATAGCCTTCTTCTTTTACTATAAAAGAACGGGCTAAATCCCTTGGGGTACCACAAATAGCTGGTGTGGGATGCAGGTTTTTTACTGTCGTTAACAGATAGTTGTCACCTTTTGTAAATATCCCCGTAAAATCGGTACGCAGATGCACAAGGGATCCCGCCCGATGATTCTTGGTTTTAGAGACTTTTACGATAGCGGTAACTTTTTGCAACTTTTCCGCAATATCGTTGGTGACCAATTGCTGTTCTACAATTTCTTTGGAACCCCATTTTATTTCCTTGTTCGGAACATAGGGTTGGGTCCCTGCCAAGGCCATGGTGCTAAATTCCTTCTGGTTTACTTTTAACAACACTTCTGGGGTAGCCCCCACCCAAATCCCTGTACTGGGATGAAACCACACATAACGAAATGCCCCTGGATACCTATGAAACACACGGTTGATAAGCTGAGAAATATCAAACGAAGCCAATGGATAATGTGCTTTTCGGGAAGTAACTATTTTGGTTATTCCCTTATTATTGATGACTTGGAGGGTTTTTCCAACTAAATCTAGGTATGCCGTCTTATCTGTATCTATGGGCTTATGTTTATATTTGCCGTCTTCAATTTTTTGGGGATCAAACTTTACCGAATACCGATCACTCCCCCGATAGGGAATCATTAAAATGGTTTCTTGTGAAAAAGGGGCAAACACAAATCCACTTTGTGAAAAATCCTTGGTGGTATGCAAAGTATCATCCTTCTGAAAAACCCCAAGGACTTCGTCCGAATCTGAAGGGGAATAAATAACGAAAGGAAGTTGGGAATCGTAATGGGTTGTAACCCGTTGTAGTAGTTTGGAGAATTCCATACTATGATTTAGGCAATGAAATAGTGGTGAACTTTACCATGGATACCAAGGCATCGTCTTCGTTTACAATACGTATTTGCCAAAGCTGCGTGGTCCTTCCCTTGTGCAAGATCGTTGCTTTTGCATAGACATAGCCCGACCGAACCCCTTTTACATGATTGGCTGCTATTTCGATACCACGCACGGCAACATCCTTTCCCCCCAAGAATATCACAGCTCCAGCACTTCCCACACTCTCAGCAAGCGCAACGGTTGCTCCGCCATGGAGAACCCCATCGGGTTGATGAACCCTTGGTGTTACTGGCATCCTTGCGGTTAGGGAATCGTCTGTGAAATCTACGTACTCGATTTGCAACGTTTCCATAAGGGTGTTTTTACACATGGCGTTGCACTGGGAAAGAATCTCTTCTTTAGAATAGGTCATGGTAATGCTTTACTTTTGTAAAAATACAAAATGCGGTACATATGATTGCTGAAAAGGAAGCAAGTTATCACACCATCCAAACTTACTCTGTTGTAAACGAATATTCCAACAAAACCAAAAACGTCTGGCTTGTTTTCCATGGTATGGGATACCTAAGCCGATACTTTGCACGCTATTTTGAAGAATTGAATCCTGAAGAAAATTTGATTATTGTACCCCAAGCGCCTTCTAAGTATTACCAAGGTCCTAAATTTAAGCATGTAGGGGCTTCATGGCTTACTAGGGAAAATACCGTTGCAGAAACTAAAAACGTACTTGCCTATGTAGACAGTGTATGGGCAAACGAAGAACCAGAACAGCTTCCCAACTTTATCGTTTTAGGGTATTCGCAAGGAGTATCCATAGCTACTCGGTGGTTGGCTAGTAGAATGATAGCTTGCAACCATTTGGTGCTCCATAGTGGAGGAATCCCAAAGGAATTAAAACCCTCCGATTTCGAATATTTACCTCTTACCACCCAGGTGACCTACCTATATGGTGATAAAGATGAATACATTACAGAAGCTCTAAAAACGGAAGAATCGCTTAAAGGTTCCAAACTCTTTGGGAGTCGTCTTACCGTAAAGGTATTTGATGGAATCCACGAGGTTTGTGTTCCTTTTTTATCCCAATTGGCTGATAAATAGGGTTCTGAAAAGTGTAGTTCATCGATTTTTTTTGGCATTTAATCTTAATAATTGTTTCTTGTAGGTAAATTTGTAAGAAATTACAACAACCTCATTGTATGAAACGATTACTAACCATCCTTTTCGCCCTAACTTTCATTACACAGGTATTTGCCCAAATTCCCGCTTCGGAAATGCAGGCCATGAAAGACCTGTATCAATCCACCCAAGGAGATTCCTGGAACCAAAAATGGGATCTCAACCAACCTATTGAAGATTGGGCTGGGGTTACTGTTACCAACAACCATGTGACCGAAATAAGGATGCTTTTCAATAACTTAAATGGGGAATTGCCTAGTTCTTTGGAGCAATTAACCGAACTAAAGGTATTGGAACTATCTTTCAATAAAATATCTGGAACGCTACCCACTACCCTAGGGAACCTTCAAAAACTGGAACTACTTGCTCTTAATGGCAATAACCTTACAGGGGAAATACCAAGTAGCATTGGAAACCTGAATTCCCTCAAGCAACTGCATGTAAGCAGCAATCGTTTGTCGGGAACAGTTCCCGCCTCTTTGGAAAACCTAGAGCAATTGGAAATCTTCAATGTTTTCGATAACAATCTATACGGTAGTCTTCCTGCTGGGCTTGGTAAGCTTAGGACGCTAAAGGAGTTTATGGTAGCCGAAAACAATTTTGTCAATTCAAACGAAATCTCAACCATATTACTTTCCAATTCAGCCAATATGTCTTTGGAAGGCAAAGTATTAAACCCATCATCCAAATCCATCATTGCTATTGAAACCAGCGATGATGACAACTAACGATTAAATTTTCGTATAGTAAGTTTAATAGCTCGAAAGGCGTTTTCTTTGTAGGAAGCGCTTTTTTTTATGTTATGATGCAGACTCCTTTTTCTTTCGGGTAGCCATAAAAATGAGGTACCCCCCTGTAAAGAACATCAATAGACTATATACTGCAGGGGCAATGGCAAAGGCTGTGTTGTTTAATAGGACCACGGCGACGGTAATGGCCAAGGTTCCGTTCTGGATTCCAGATTCTATGGATATAGAAATGGCTTCGGGGCGGGTTAATTTAAATAGCTTGGCCGAATAATACCCCAACAGCATGGTAACTGCGTTTAAGGTAAATGTGGCCAATCCTGCTTGTTGGAAATACGAAACGAAATTGTCTTTTTCCTTTACCACCAACCCTATAATAATTAAAGCCAAAACAATCCCGGAGCCTATGCGCACAGGCCGTGCCATGGAATTGGCAAAGTTTGGTTGATAATGGCGTATCAACATACCTACACAAACCGGAATCACAACAATGACAAGAATTTGAAGTATGGTCTTGATCACATCTAACTGAATGTACTGTCCTTTTTCGCTAAAATATTCCAAGGCAAAGTTGACCAAAAAAGGGATGGTTAATATGGTAATCAAGCTACTCAATGCTGTTAAGGTTACCGAAAGTGCCAAGTTTCCCTTTGCAAGATGGGAGATTAGGTTAGATGTGGGTCCGCCAGGACAAGCAGCCAAAATCATAATCCCTATGGCTATCTCGGGCGGAAGGTTAAAAACCGTAGCAATACCGAAACCAATTAGGGGGAGCAGTATCAATTGGTTGGTAAGTCCTACAAAAATTGCTTTGGGATAAAAAACAACTCGTCTAAAATCTTGGGTGGTTAGGGATAGCCCCATTCCCAACATAATGATAAATAAGGATGCGGCTAATATCAAAGTGGAAACTTTATCCATGGTCTGTGGTTTGGTTGGTTGTATAGAGAAAGATACTAATTTGAAGCTATTTTTAAACAAAAAAGCGACTTTTTAAGCCGCTTTTATTAGGTATGGGTTATCCCTTTTCCTTTTTAAGTTTGCGTCTAATTTTGTTAATGGCTGATTCTATGGATTTTTCGGGTTCAATTACATTATAAGGGCCCCAAAAATTAGGGTCGGAAAAGCCTGAAACCGCATCGGCTATAATAACTGTAGGCTTTAAGCGATCCTTTATAAGGGCTACTTTACCTGTAGGATTGCTTTCCCAATCGGTGACGGCCATTTCGCTGGACAAGGAGTAATGCGAGCTAAACCATTTGCGGCGCTTGCTTACTTTAAAAGCCAACTGTACACTTCCATAGCCGTAGTACCACTTTCCGTTTTTCTCGCGGTAATCCACCCTATAAGAAGCCCTGGTAGGAATTACTTTTACATCCCTGGGTTTTTTACGAACAAACATTTCGCTGGCTTCCCTTTCATTGCCAATAATTAGATGGTAAGAAGCACTGGTTAATGCCAAGGTTTCTACATCTATAAAAAGCTTTCCTTGATATCCTGGAGGTGGGATCTCTTCTTTTTGCCGAAACAGAACTACATATACAGGCTTATCGTTTACGGTAGATGGGGAACCGAAGGAAAAGTCGTAATAACCAATGGAACGGTCTGTGAAAATATATTCTGGGTATTTCATTACATCTATATACAGTGCGGAGAAGGGTCCTCCCTGCAGCTTGACGGCTACGGTATCCAACCGTTTATAATCGGTACTTTTTCTGGCTTTATGGAGTTCCAACACATCCTTTTTTGAAGAGGAATTGGGTTGCTTGTATAGATTTATGACTGCTTCGGTAAGCGATACATTCCTATTGCGCCTTTTTATGGTTTCCCGATAGAAAGCAGTCATTAAAACATCTTCCTGGAGGTTGTTCTTGGCTTTGTCTGCAAAAACCGAACGAACCAATGCTTCGGCACTGCTGAAGGCCGTGAGGTTAACTTCGGAAAGTTCGGTAACCATGGGGGTTAGTTTGATCTTGGCGAAGCCTTTTTCCAATTCGGATAATTTCATTTCCAATAATTGATACCCCAACGAACTTACGAGCACCTTATCTTCTTTGGTATCTATGGGAACCTTAAGCACAAATTCCCCTTCGGCATTGGTAATGGTACTTATATTGGTCCCTTCCAGGGTTAAGCTGGCAAATACCAAAACATCATTGGTTTCGGTATCGAACACTTTACCGTGAAATTCCTTAAAAGTTTGCTGGGCCTGTACAGGAAATACAAAACAAAACAGAACCCCAATTAAAAACAGCTTTTTCTTTAACGAAGAATCTTTTATTGCTTTCATGCCAAATCATTTAACGATCGATATTCCCAAGATACAAAATATCCGAAAGCAGTCGGAGTTAAAAAATGGGGCTGAAATACTAGACAAAACAACCAAACATCTAATTTTTGATGGGTTTAATCGAACTAAACCTCTTAACTGTTAACATTCCAAAAAAAATGCTATATATTTAATACTGAAATAACTAACTATCCAAACTAAATGTTCCGTTTCATCCCTGTGGTGGCAATAATACAGGTATATTGTCTTTACCACGCCTATAAGAACCGTGCAGATCAGAAGTGGTTTTGGTTCATCATTTTCTTTCCAGTCATAGGAGGTCTTTTTTACTTATATCATCACTTTTACAACAGGGAAAACCTAGAATCCATTTCGGAAGGTTTTAAAGGTATTGTAAACAGTAATTATGAAATCGAAAAGCTGGAAAAGCAATTAGAAATGACCGACAGCGATCTTAACCGAAGCAATTTGGCAGATCATTATATGAAAGCGGGGCGTTATAAGGATGCTATAAAATTGTATACTTCTTGTTTAGGGTCCAATCACCAAGAGCAATTGCATATCCTCATCCCTCTTGTTGCTGCCCATTATTTTAATGGAGATTATGCCCAATCGGTTGCCTATGGCGAAAAGCTGGAAGATGAAAGGGATTTCAAAAAAAGCATGGAGAAGGTAGGTTATGCATGGTCGCTATACCATATAGGAGAAACAAGAAAAGCCGAAGAGGTATTTCAGGAAATGGATTCCATGTACACCAACTATCCACAGCGATTGGAGTATGCCAAATTTTTAAATGAAATAGGAAGTACTTCCGAATCGGTAAAATATCTAGAAAAACTACTTGCCGAGTTTGGCAAAATGCAACCCCGTGAACGCAGGGACAAACGCCAGATTCACAAATCCATTAAAAGTTTTAGGGAAAAGCTATCCAAAGGCAAGACTATGGAGGCTGCTTCTTTTACGCTTTAAGACTGCCATAAATACCATAGAACAAAGGTCGGGATCCACTAATGTGTTAAAAATGTGGACATTGCTTTTTTTTTGTTACCTTTAGTAGACTAACGATCAAACCGAGAAAAAATGAACCCAGCCGAAAACTCCCCTTCCCCATTCCATTTTGAACTTTCTGCCAATGGAGAGCAAACCACTTTTAAGGAAGTGGCTGGAATGGTTACCGAAGTAGTACTTAAAAACAGCCTAAAACAAGGCGAAAACCCTTTCCGTTACCGAATCCCTTCCTTACCCAAAGGAAACCTGGAACTTAAGGGCGGAACCACACAAGCAAACTCCAAGTTAATGCAATGGTGCTCGGCATGCCAAAACCCAGAAGAGCCTACCCCAAAGAGCAACGCTACTTTGCGCATAAAGGATGCACAGGGCAAATCTTTGGTAGAATGGACCCTACATAGGGCTCATGCCGTAAACAATAAAGCTGCCAATGCTAAAGAACACCCTGGCACCCAAATTGAAAGTTTGGAACTAGGATACTCCTTCTATTCACTTACTAAAAAATAGGTATAACCCTCTATTCTTTTTTAAGCGCATTGTTTTCTGAAAATAAACAAACTGGTCTTATTTTCAATAAATCCGTTTGATTATAATGGTGTTTTTAAGTCTGACTATATAGATTTGTAGCATGAAAAGCACTTATACCTTTGTTTTTATTTTAATTTCTTATCTGTCCTTTGCGCAGACTTCAATTTCAACTGAAATTTCAATAAAAACCAATCCACACGATTATTACCGTATACAGGGAAATCCAAAAAAAATTACGGTTAAAGAAGTAAACAACCCTAATGATGCCCTTCGCTTCGAACAAAAAATAGAATATACCTTCAACGACGATTTTAATGTAAGAAAAACACTTTACAGGGATGGAGAACTTACCATCACCGAATCTTTTGTTTTGGATTCGTTAAAGCGAAGGATAGAGATCGAATCCAATTATAAACACAAAGCCATAGGGTGGGAAAAAAAGAGGAGTAGGATCATTTATCGAGAGAACTCCAAGGAGATGCATTTTTTAAATGCCTCTGGTAGTGTTTTTAAAAAAATGATTGTGGATTTCGATTCAATCGGTAGTCCTATTAAAATAACAAGCCTTAGGAAAGGGGACGTTTATGATGGCTCTTCTACAGCAGAATATGACTATGGAAATAGCACCTATGTATATAGCGTTTTTCAAGCAAATGGAAACCTTGTGACTCGTACAGTAAAAAACTACAATAAAGACTATATCATTACTAAAGATGATAAAGGAAATCCAACCAAAATGCATGGCGTTACTGCCCGAAAAGAGGCAAATGTTATTCATGAGGTTAAATATAAATACGATAAGCAGGGAAACTGGATAAAACGTACCAAGAAGTTAATAATGCCTGAAAAAAGAAAAGTCCTATCTGTGGTTACAAGGAAAATAAAGTATCGATAACAGAAAGGAGGTGACTTGTCAAAATGTAACAATGCACAATGATCCCATACCAATAAAGCAAACCTTCTTTCTATATGAAAAACAATCTCGGAATTTGGATCGCCCTAGGGGCTGGAATTGGTACGGCTTTAGGTGTGGCACTAGACAATATAGGCCTTGGAATCGCTATGGGAGTGGCCATTGGAGCAGCTATGGGTATTACTATGGGGCAACAAAACAAGAAAAAAGACGATAAATAATTCTTTTTTCGGCTTAAAACTAAAGCAAACCGTAACTATCCAATCTACGCACGAGTTCCCCTTTAAGAGATTTGCTCACAGCTACTTTGGCATCGTTTTCCATGATGAGCTGATTGCCATCGATACCCTTTATCTTTTTCAGGTTTACAATGAAGGATTTCTGACACCTAAAAAACCGATCCTCCGGTAATATTCCTTCCAACTTCGACAAGCTCATTAAAGTAGTAACCCGTTCATCCTCCAAATGAAACTTGACATACTTCTGCATGCCTTCTACATAGATAATATGATCGAACTTTATCTTAACCGCTTTGTAATCGGACTTTACAAATAAAAAATCGGAAGCAACTTCTGAAGAAGGATGGGAAGTAACCGATTCTCCCTTTTGCAGTAGCGGTAACGCTTTGGAGACCGCTTTGAACAATCGATCGAAACGAATGGGTTTCAGCAAATAATCCACAACGTTCAGCTCATACCCTTCCAAAGCATATTCCGAATAGGCAGTGGTAAAAATAGTAAGAGGTGGGCTCTGTAAGGATTTTAAAAGGTCGATACCTGTAAGATCGGGCATTTCGATATCCAAGAACAAAAGGTCGATTTGCTGCGAGTTTAAAACCGCCATAGCCTCCATAGCTGTATGACACTTCCCTTCTACGGTTAGGTTAGGAATCTTTTTAAGATGTGCCTCTACAAGCTCTTGGGCCAGGGTTTCATCGTCTACAATAAGGCATCTAACGGTTTGCAAGGTTATAGATTGATCGTTAATACTACTTTAAATGTAGTTATATTATCTTCAACAGTGATGTCATGGTTCCCAGGATAGAAATGATTTAGTTGTTCCTTTACATTGGAAAGCCCAATCCCTTTCCTTTTAGGACGTTCCCTACAGGAGTTTTCAGTAGAAAAAAGAAAACGGTTTCCATCAATCTTTATATCCACTTTCAGAAAACCATTGCTATTAAACCCGATATCCCCGTGTTTAAAACAGTTCTCCACGAGATTCACCAAGAGCAAAGGGGTTATGGTCAATCCTTGTGAGCTTCCAATAAGGCTTAAGTGTATGTTTTTCTGTGCTTTCGGTTTTTTAAGGAGTTGTAATTCGAAATAATTTTCAATCAGTTCTATTTCCCGTTCCAAAGGGACACTCGGTTTGTCGCTTTCGTAAATAATGTACCTAAGGATATCGGAAAGCTTTTCGATCATTAATGGGGCATTCTTGTCTTGAGCCAAGCTTAACGAGTAGATATTGTTAAGGGAATTGAACAAAAAGTGTGGGCTTACCTGCGACTTCAGCAACTGCAATTCTGCCTGTAACTTTTCGTTTTCCAACAGTATGGATTTCTTTTTCTCTTTTCGGTACAACAATAAATACCAGTACAAAAAGGAAACAATAATGTAAAGGATATAGTTGAGTGTGAAGGAGATAATAATTTGCAGCTCGGTATCCCCTATGAGGTAATAGCCCAATTCAAAATAATAATAAGGGATGTAGATAACCAGAAGAAGTACCACCAAACTAGCACCATACATAAACACTCCCCTTTTTTGAAGGACCCTAGGAATAAGCACATACAAATTTGCATAAACCACCATTGCATTAAAGAGAAGTTCCAATAGGGTTAGGAATACTGCATCTTGCGTTTCGTATTCAAAGAAATGATAATCGAATACCGAAAAGAAGATAAAGATCCAAAAGAGGATATGATACAGTATCCTATTATTTGTCATCGTGCTCAGTGTTATATCCCAAAGATAGGAGGAAACAAATCCCCGAAAGACTCTTTTTCCTTCAAAAGATCGATTTTGGGATTCAAATAACGGAATATGGGTTTATTCCTATAGCAAAGCTTTTCAATCCCGTTTTAGGCGCTTTGGTTGAAAATTGTTTTCCCACCTTTTTCCCTACCATAGATTTGTTCCAACGATTAATTAAAACGAAATTAGGTATGAAATCAACAGCAAGAAAAATGACGACGTTAGTGCTTACATGTTTTATGGCTATCCTAATAGGGTGCTCCACAGACGACGATATGACTCAGCAACAAACCAGTAATACAGATCCAGATAACCTTCCAAATACCATCTATACCATGCCCGGGGAAGAAGAAATGCACGAAGGGACTTGGTTGCAATGGCCCCACAATTATACCTATGGGCCTGGGCAATCGGAAAAACACGATGCCAGTTGGGTATTAATGACGAAAGCACTCCACACAGGAGAAAATGTACATATTGTTGTCTACAATGCTTCCGAAAAAAACCGTGTGGAAAACCTACTAGTTTCCAACGGCGTGAATATGGCCAAGGTAGATTTTTACATTTGGCAAACCGACGACTATTGGGTACGCGATAACGGTCCTATCTTCGTATACGATGAAGACAATAACCTAGTAGTGCAGAATTGGGGATTTAACGGTTGGGGAAACAAAGCGCCATTTTCCAAATGCAACGACATACCTAATAAAGTTGGAAATGCCCTAGGAATGGAGGTTGTTAGCATAGACATGATCAATGAAGGAGGCTCCATAGAGCTGGATGGAAATGGAACGCTTATGGCAAAAAGGAGTTCTATTTTAAACTCCAACCGAAACCCAGGGATGACACAGACAGATGCCGAAGCTTATTTTAGAACCTATCTGGGGGTTGAGAACTTTGTCTGGTTGGATGGTGTGCGGGGACAGGACATTACGGATGATCACATAGACGGTACTGCCCGTTTTGCGCATGGAAATACCATCGTTACCCATGCTCCGTTTGACTCGGATCCAGAGGAATACAACATCCTTCAAAATGCCAAAAACGCCAATGGGGAAGCCTACCGGATCGTACACCTTCCCCTCACCCGGTTCCCGCATCCCGAGGCAAATGAATACGGAATCTACATTAACTACTACGTAGGGAACGAAGTGGTACTGGTGCCCAATTTTGATGATCCCAACGATGCAGAAGCCAATAGCATATTACAAGAATTGTATCCCAACAGGACCGTAGTGGGTATCCCAGCTATAGAAATGGGACTTGAAGGAGGTGGCGTTCACTGTGTAACCCAACAACAACCCTTGGGGAACTAAACAAGCTATTTTTAGGTCTTATTAATTTGGCTATCTTTACGGGTAAGATACTCCCCATCTTTAATCTTTCAAGAAATAGAAAGATTGGGTGGGGTTTTGTTTTTGTAGTACTTAAACAATCTATTTGAAAGACCCTAAATAAACCAAAACATGGCCATATTTATTAGCTATAGCCGTAATGACAAGCAATGGCTCGAGGAATTGAGAAAACCCTTAAGGCTGCTGGAAAACCATTATGATGTCGAAGTATGGGATGATACACGCTTTCAGACCGGAAAGGTTTGGCAAAAAGAACTGGAAAGCTTTATCAAGAATTGTAAGGTGGCTATTTTAATGGTTAGTGAAAATTTTTTGGCTTCGGAATTTATTATAAAAAAGGAGCTTCCAGACATCTTGGATAAGGCCAGAAACAATGGCTTGGAGATCTTCCCCATTGTTTGGGATCATTGTGTGTTCGGTATTTCCCCATTGGCTAAATATGAAGCTTTTAACGACCCCAAATATCCCCTGGAAAAGGAAGAATTGAGAGAACGAAAAAGAATCCTATCCGAAGCTGTTGAAAAAATAAAAGGTATTCTCGACGAAACCCATGATAAACGTGCCATCGAAATCCCGGATATGACCTTTGGGTTTTCACAAGATATCTTGGTGGTCCTGGCTTTTCTTTCCCAAGCTGAAGAAGCTGTTCAGATCACCACTATTGACAAGGTGCTGGATCTAAAACGAAAAACCATTGTGGATGCGTTGAACTTTCTAAGGGAAAAAGGTTGGGTAGAAAAACAACTAGTGGAAGGCACAAAAAAAGGGAAATCTTCCGCTTACTGGAAGATTTCCCTCGAAGGCAGTGGCTGCTTCAATTCTTTTTCTAATACTTTTTTAGCTGCCCTCAACCCAAGTTAAAAGAAAATGGTAAGGTTACTCCCCTTTTTCGTCCGGAGCAGACGTTACCTTCCAACCATTGAATTGAATCTGATCTGTTTTCCTCACTGCTTACTCCTATTTTCCCCGTTGAGAGTAATTTCAGTATAGGAATATCATCAAGAATCAAATCGTATTCTTCTTGGGTTCTGTCTTTTGGTTTCATAACGGTCCAGAAAACATTTGTACTGTGTACAAACATCCTGGTAAGAAATTCCAAAAAACTTTTTAATCCTAAGAAGTCCTCTTTCAAGGTAGATAGGCTAAAAAGCAGCGATCTGTAAACGAAATTTTCCATTTTACGATATTTTGGGTTAAACAAAGTTTTGCGGACCTTCAGCAGTCCATTATAAATTAGGCAACAATCTTGCCAAAACAGTAGTAAATACGCATAAATCCAGTGTTTTTTTAAAATTTATGGTTTATACGTAATCACGTTACTTATTATCCATCAAAAATTACAGATTAGAAGAAATCTTCAGAAAATCGATTTCCAATTCAGCAAGATTGCAAAAGTTGACCGAGTATAGATAGACTACATTTGTCATACCATTGTTACAAAACAATTCGATTTTTTTATGACCTCATCTTCAAAAGAACGCTACCTGGAAAGTCTTAGGATTGTTACCGAGCACATCCACAACCATTTGGATGAAAAACTGAACTTGGAAGAATTGGCTCGCATCTCTAACCTGTCCCCTTTTCATTTCCACAGGATCATGACGGCCATGCTTGGAGAACCCTTGGGAAGCTACATAAATAGGATTCGGATCGAGACAGCAGCCCGGCTGCTTCGGTATACAGATATGGAGATTAAGGAAATAGCCTATCGTATTGGGTACGACACCCCTTCTTCCCTTAGCACCATTTTTAAACAGTATTATGCCATCACTCCTTCTCAATACAGGAATCAAAAAACATATACGATCATGAAAAAAACCCTAAAGACCCAAAACATGGTTCTAAAAGCCCCAAAAATTTTAGAAATCCCTTCCAAAGAAGTCATTTACATACGCATTGTAGGCCCTTATGGTAATCCCGAATATGCAAAAGTTTGGGAACGCCTTTGGGGACAGATAAAAGAACAAAAACTGTTTACCAAAGGGATTGAAAGCTTTGGTATAGGTCATGACGATCCCAAAGTAACTGAAGCAGATAAAATACGTTACGATGCTTGTTTGGTGGTTCATAAACCCGCACAGGCCCAAGGGGATCTGGGTGTAAAAACCATTGAAGGGGGGAAATTTGCCATCTTCCTCTACCAAGGAAGTTATGCTTATTTGGGTGAAGCCTACGATTATATCTTTGGAACCTGGCTATTGAATAGCGATCATGAATTGCGCGATGCGCCCTGTATGGAAAAGTATGTGAGCAACCCCAACCGGACGGCACCCGAAAAATTAAAGACGGAGATCTACATCCCCATTGTATAGAAAAAGCCTCCACATCCTACATCTATTATGAAGGTGATATGGAGGCTGGGTTAGCTAGAATCACAATCAATGAATACTCTAAACCAGGGGAACAAAGTTCCGTTCATTGGTGAACCCCATCTAACTTGGTTTCGTACTCCTCAATACAAAATCCCAGTTATTGTTTTACAAATCGATAGCTTGCTTTCTGTTCGTTTATAGTCGCTGTAAGCAGATAGACCCCTGTGGGTAATTGGGACACATTCAACTGGCTTGATGTATTGTCAACAGCCGTTTGCATCATTTTTTGTCCCAATAAATTGTGTATTTCTATAAGTTGAATACTCTCTAGGGCTGAAATGTTTAGCACCGTATTCGCTGGATTGGGGTACAGTTCGAAACTTGCAAACGCATTGTCTTGTACAGCGAGGGGTGGTTTGGTTGGACCCGTCCAAGCAAATTGTAGGGTTCCTCCTGGGTTTACAGAACCTATAGCCCCGATAAAGGTGGTCCATCCTGTGGTGGTATCTACCATACGAAGTTCGGACTGGAAGGTGTCATTATTGAAAGCCGATATGTATAGGTTTCCATTCACACTGTCGAAGCCCATTCCCTGTCCAAAGCTGGAATCGAAACCAATGGTTCCTAGGGAAGTTGCACTTCCATCATTTAAGTTGATTCGGAACATAAAGTCAGTATCAATATCGTAGGCGAAACCTACCCCTAGATCGTCTATACCCAAGGCAATTCCCAACGTTAGTCCTGTGCCTCCTTTTTCTTCTACAGCCAACGTATTCGTGTTTATGGTAGAAATAGTGGTACTCCCCGAACCGTCCGTAGAAAGAGCATACATTTGGTTGTCCAAGGGATTAAATTCCAACCCTGTAACATTTTCCCCATTGGGTGGTGTCACAGTTCCGAGGAATGTATAAATTCCAGTATCTGGGTTTACATCGTAAGCGTTACCCGCATCATCGATCACAAAATAAGTTCCACTCACGGGGTTATATGCTCCAGCGCCTTCAAAATCGAGGGTTCCTCCTGGTCCAACCGTATTGAAAATACCAGGGTCTCCTGTATTATAGTGTCCAAAGTTTCCATTGACATTCTCTGGGGCAAACAATTCTACCCCTCCTCCCCTTTCTGGGGTGGTTTGTGGATTCGTAGCATCGAAATGATCCCTTAATATAGAGATCTCTTCCATAGTAAAAACATCGGTAATGCTTCCCCTGTGGTTTTGATCCAAGCGGGAAAGTAGTTCATCAAGATTGTTCTGGGTTTGTGCTGTTAAAAAAGTAGTGGTAAGACACAATACAGCACAGCAAAAAAGTGTAAAAGTTTTCATCGTGAAATAGTTTAGAGTTTCGATCAAAACTATTCAAAATGAGGACACTATAAATAATTATGGGACGAATGACCGAAAAATGTTGACGAGTTACAACACCTCTTTCAGCTTGGTTCTGTAGGTCCTTGAAACCGGGACTTCTATATCGGGGAAAAGCACCACGCGGGAACTGGTCAAGGTCTTGATAAAATTCTTGTTTACGACATAGGAACGATGCACCTGAACAAAATTGGGGGGCAAATTGCCCAAAAGCGAAGAAAGGACATTGCGATCCACAAACCGTTTTTCGTTGGTGTAGAATTCCACATAATTCCTATCGGCTTTCATATACTTAAGCGTATCCAAATAGATGCGTTGCTTATTATTGAGTTCTATGTTCTTTCGGTTTACAGTCTCTTCTATATGTTGTTTTTCCCGTACAGCATCGGTAGCCCTTTGTCGGGATCGTTGATACATTTTTAATACAACCACGACGACAACCCCCAATAACAAAAGAAGCCCAACCACTAACAAGAGCCTGTTCTTGGCAGTAGTATTGGACTTAGCCAAGTCGGTATTCTCCGATTCCAAGGCAGCCAATTCGCTTTTGTATTTTAAAATGGCGGAGAACGCCTGTTTTTGGTGCAAGGAGATAATCCTATTGATTTCGGCTGAATAGGAAAGATACTGAAGTTCCTTTTGGGCATCCTTCCCTTTGTAATAGTTGGCTAAAGAAGCATAGGAAATATCCAAAAAGTCGAGGTATTTGGTAGTATCCACTTCGGTAAGGTTGTGTTCCAACCGTTGGGCGTAATAGCGGGAGGAATCCTCATCTTTTATCCTCATGGAATAATCCAACAAATAATTATGCGCATTAAGCGCCACAAAGGGACGCTTGGTTTGGTAAGCCTTTGTTTTAAAAGCAAGGGTGTATGACCGATAAGCATCCAAATCCTGGGTTTCCTTGGCAATTTCGCACAGGTGCTCATACTTGGAAAAGGTGACAGGCAAGGGTTCGGTATCGGCTATGGAAAACAGGATTTCCTCAGCTTCTGTAAAGGCATCCTGTTTAATATAAAACTTGGAGAGATACAATTTACCAAATGACAGTACCGATGCGAGATCATGTTCTTCAGCAAGGGTAATAACATAATTGCCCTTGTCGATAAGTTCATTCAAATCTTCAGGCTGCATGGGGGAGGGCAATGAATTGTAAGCAATGTCTAATTCTGTAATGAGTGCCCTACCCACTAACTCATTGTCACCACTTAGTTTGGCAGCTGCTATTTCCTTTTGGTTGTACTCGAATGCTTTTCCCAATTCACGTTTGCTTCGGTAGGCATTGGCCATAAAACCCAAGGTCTTGGTTTGCATGGTGTAATTGCTTACCGAAACCGCATCGTCGTAAATGGTATGGTAGCGGGTTAAAGCGCTGTCCACAGCAATTTTGGAAAAGCGGAGTAAGTAACGCGCATGGTTTAACCGAAACTCCAGATAGTCGTTATCGGTTTTGGGTATTCCCTGTTTAATGGCCCATTGGTTCCACTTTTCGAAAGCTTCGGTAACGGCTGTGGTGTCCTTATGCTGGGAAAACGTAGCTATTTCCCTATTGAATTCCTGAAAACGATCGTTTTGTTGTGCCCATGACAAATCCCATAGCATTCCTACAAAAAGGAATACATACAACCATCTTGGGATCCTACGATCCTTTGTATGGAGGAAAAGGGGAATCATGTAAGCTGGCTTAGAGGTTCCTCTAAAATTAGTATATATCTGGGGAAATGCAAAATGAACCTTAAAGTAGCCTGATTAAATCGATTTACAAACAAAAAACCCCGATGGAATCCATCGGGGTTTTGTCTTATATAGTAAAAG
>JANQKN010000146.1 GCA_028281065.1 Flavobacteriaceae bacterium
CGGTGCGAGTCACCCTTTCCCGAGCCAGAAAGGCGGTTAGAGAACAATTGATTAAACAGTACAACTATGGAGTTAGCTGAATTTGAAAAATTACTGGAAGTCTATTTCAAAGGGGAAACCACTTTGAGCGAGGAGCAATTACTAAGGGAGTTCTTTACCTCCAACGAGGTACCTGGACATCTGGAAATGTACCGCCCCATGTTCGTGGCCTTTGGAACAGCCAAGGAAGAAACCATCACTAAGGAGATCGAGCTCCCCAAAACCAAGAGTTCCAACTATTGGAAATGGAGCATTGCAGCATCCTTTGTCCTTCTATTGGGAATAGCAGGCTTTATGAGCAGCAATAACGGTGAAGTGTATACCCAAGAAGAAATAGAGGCTTTGGCAGCCTACCGTGAAGTTCGGGGAACCATGCTCTTGCTTTCAGAAAATTTCAATGAAGGGACCGATGCAGTACTCCACCTGGACGAGTTCAATAAAGGGGTTACCAGTTTGTCGGTAATCGATGAATTCGACAAATCGAAAAATTTAATTTTAAAATAAAAACCTAAAACTAAACTAGAATACGATGAAAAAGATAGCAGTTTTAATAGCGTTATTAATCACACCAGTGTTGGCTTCGGCTCAAGGGATTTTCGATTCCTATGAAGAAGAAAACGAAGTAACATCGGTAGTGGTAACCAAGAATATGTTCAAATTATTGGGCAAGATCAAAGTAGAGTCCGATGATCCGGATGTGAAGGAATACTTGGAAATGGTGAACAGCCTAAACAACATTAAGGTGTTCATTACCGAAGACGATGGCGTTGGAGCCCGTATGAAGGCCGATGTGCAGAAATATGTGTCTTCATCCAATGGTTTGGAAGAACTCATGCGTGTAAAGGACGATGGAAAGAATGTAAAGTTCTATTCCAAGCAAGGAAAGGACGAAAACCATGTAAGCGAATTGTTGATGTTCCTGGATGGGGAAATGGATGGCAAGGAAGGTACCGTGATCATGAGTATTACAGGGGATATCGACCTAAAGCAAATCTCCAAGTTAACCCGAGACCTTAAAGTTCCCGGAAGTGAGGAATTGGAAAACATAAATAAGAAAGGATAAGCCATGCAACTCGTAAAAATTCTAACCGCCTTAATTATTGCAGCCCTTTCATTGGTGAGTTGTAATAATGACAAATCCTTGCAGCGCTATTTAGTAGACAAGCAAGAAGACGATCGTTACCTTAAAGTAGATTTGGCCACCAGTTTGTTGCAGAATGACAATGCCAATTTTACCGAAGAAGAACAGGAAATCCTTAACACGATCAAGAAAGTGAACGTGGTAGCCTTTCCGCTTAAGAATGGAAATGATGCCGAATACAAGGAAGAAAAGTCCAAAGTACGCGAAATCATCGATCAGGAAAAGTACATAACGCTTACCAAGATGAAGTCCAAGGATACCCACATTACCCTAAAGTATTTGGGGGAAGAAGATGCCATAGACGAAGTTATTGTCTTTGCCAGCAATGAAGCGAAAGGTTTTGGGGTATTCCGGTTACTTTGTGATGATATGAAGCCTTCCCAGGTACTCACATTGATGAATTCCATAGATAGAGGCGATATAGATGTCTCTAAGTTATCTGGACTCGGAGATATATTCGAAGCCATGTAAAAGAAAAACAGATATAGTTTAAAAAAGCCCCTTTTCTGGGGCTTTTTTTTGTCTTTTCTATACTGAAGGGGTGCTGGGATGCTGTTCGTAGCCATCTATAGGTCATTGGGCGAAAACCATTTTTTGGAAGGGGTTTGTACAGGGAAGGATACTTATTTTAGTACTGTTAGCTTAATGAAGTATGGTGATGTTTTAGAGGACAAAAGCATTTCCAAACCAACGACCCCTAGGTTGAAAGGGATAGGTACAGAAATGTTAAAGGCTTCGAGTGGGGATTCGGAGCCTTTTCTTTGAAAAATATATATTGTCGAGTATATACGCTGTATATCGAAAACCGCTCCCTGGTTTTCAGTTTTGGGAACTATTGGTATACAGTTTGAACTTAACCTATTGTGGTGCTCTTATCTCCCCAAAGTAAGAGACTTTTATTTCCGGTCCAGAGACCCCTGTATAGAAAGGGATAGGTGGTGAAATAAAAAAAATAGGCTCCCGATAGGGAGCCTTTCTTTTTAGATGCCAGTATAATTGGCTGGGGTTATTACCCGCATTTCTTCTTTCAATGCTTCCGAAACATCCAACGTGTCTATAAAATCCGCAATGGATTGTTGCGTTACCGCTTCGTTGGTTCGGGTAAGCCCTTTTAAAGCCTCATAGGGGTTAGGATACCCCTCGCGTCTTAAAATCGTTTGTATGGCCTCGGCTACAACCGCCCAGTTATTTTCCAGATCTTCCGCAAATTTAGCTTCGTTAAGAAGCAGTTTGTTCAATCCTTTTAGGGTAGATTGCAATCCTATCACTGTATGCCCCATAGGCACGCCAATGTTACGTAGTACCGTACTATCGGTAAGATCCCTTTGTAAACGGCTTATGGGTAGTTTGGCGGCCAAATGTTCGAAAATGGCATTGGCAATTCCCAAGTTTCCTTCACTGTTCTCGAAGTCGATGGGGTTTACCTTGTGCGGCATGGCGCTGCTACCTATTTCCCCTTTTTTAATCTTTTGTTTAAAATAGTCCATGGATACGTAGGTCCAGATGTCCCGATCCAAGTCTATTAAAATAGTATTGATGCGTTTTAGGCAATCGAAGAGGGCTGCCATATGATCGTAATGCTCTATTTGGGTAGTTGGGAAGGAGTGGTGCAAATAGAGTTTTTCCTGTACAAACTGGGTTCCAAAAGCTTTCCAATCTATGTTGGGATATGCTACTTTGTGCGCGTTGAAATTCCCAGTGGCGCCACCAAATTTAGCTGCGCTTTTTATGTCGTTCAATAAATCGAATTGCTCCTCGATACGGGTTACAAATACCTGTATCTCCTTGCCCAATCGGGTAGGGGAAGCAGGTTGTCCATGGGTACGTGCCAACATGGGTACGTCCTTCCATTCCTCTACCAACTCCTTTAGCTTATCCTTTACCTCCAGCAATTGCGGAACGTACACCTCGTTCATGGCTTCCTTAAGGGAAAGCGGAATGGCCGTGTTGTTGATGTCTTGGGAAGTCAACCCAAAGTGGATAAACTCCTTGTATTTTTCCAAACCAAGCGCATCGAATCTTTCCTTGATGAAGTATTCCACCGCCTTTACGTCGTGGTTGGTTACCTTTTCGGTGTTTTTGATGTGTTGGGCATCTTCCGAAGAAAATTCCTGATAGATCTTTCGCAGTTCGGTAAAAAGCGAAGTGTCGAAATCGGTCAATTGCGGCAATGGAATTTCTACAAGGGCTATAAAGTATTCGATCTCTACAAGGACACGGTATTTTATAAGGGCTTCTTCCGAAAAGAAAGGGATTAATCCTGAGGTTTTAGAGGCATATCGCCCGTCTATGGGCGAAATGGCTTGTAATGCGTGGTTGGACATAGGCGCAAATTTTGAAAGGGCAAAGATACGGAAGAGGATTGATTTTTTAGTAGTGAGATGTGAGTATTGAGAGGTGCGTATTGAGGTATGGGGTATTAATTCTATATATTTGAGGGTTATCATAGATTGATTCAAAATTAAAATCCATTAAAAATGAAAGTTACTGCAGAAAAAGAAGAGAAGGTTGCCAATTTGATATTTGCATCCATTTATCCACATTATTTAAATAGATTGGAAAAGAATGGTAGAACAAAGGAAGAACTGAACCAAGTAATTGAATGGTTAACGGGTTATGATGAAAATAAATTACAGGTGCTTATTGAAGAGAAAGTAACTTTCAGAACATTTTTTGAAGGAGCAAACATACATTCCAATGCACACATGATTAAAGGAGTCGTTTGCGGTTATAGAATTGAAGAAATTGATGATGAATTTGAATTGTATAAACAATGTAGACAAATGGAAAAGCTGATTGATGAATTGGCTAGAGGCCGTAAAATGGAGAAAATTTTGCGAGCTTAATCAAAACAAAGAATATGAATCAAACTTGGCAAAGAACATCCGGTATTTTTGGAATTTTAGGTGGAATCATTTTAGTAATAGGCGATATGCTGTTTTATTATGACGCCGAGAGTACCGATCTGCTACAGAATATTGCCCATGCTTCGGACAGCAGGCTTATTATAAGCGGAGTGACCGCTTTGGTAGGGGCTTGGTTTTATGTACTTGGTTTGGGGCAGGTGAATTTTGCCTTTCAGCCTTCGAAGCCGATTATGAGAAAGATCCTAATGTTCTGTTTGGGTGGTATTTTTATAGCCTATGGAGTGGTGCATGGTGCTTATGTTTCTATAGGTGCTACCGCTAAACTGGCAGTACAGAATAACCTGGATATCGTCGAAGCCACACGATTGTCTTGGGAAATAAATGGTGCCATACGATGGTTTGTCTATCCTCTTTTTGCTATCTGTTCCTTAGTATTTATTATTCAAGTATGGAAAAAGAAGACTCTATATCCCCGATGGATGATTTTGTTTTTTCCATTGCTACTGTTCCTATTACAGGGAGTGATAGGAAAACTACTTACCGGCAAAGCTTGGGTTATTATTATGGGAGGTTACCTTAATCTGCTTTTGGTAGTGTTTTTTATAGGTTCTACCATTGCGCTGTGGAATGCGAAAACTGAGAAATAAGAAGTTTAACTTTGAGAATAAGGACTATATAAGATAAAATGAATAGAAGAGAAATAAGGAAGGAGTTTAATGAAAAGTTTCTTGAATTAAGAAAAATTCTAAACGCTTGGGAATTAATTCCGAATTCATCAAAAGATGAGTTTGATGGATTGAATCATCAAATTTTAAGTCATTTATACAGAGGAGAGGACTTTGATAAAATCGCACGGGTTATAGATAGTGAATTGACTGTTACTTATGGGCTATCTATAGATTTGGAAGATGCAAAAGAAATAGCAACGGATGTTATGGAATGGTGGAATTCAACAGATAGGTACAACGTTAACTAGATTCAGAAAGGATAAGTAGAAATCAATTTCTTACTTCAACACTCAATACTAGTTCCTCCTAATCTTTGCCAAAATCTTTCCGCCCCTGTTTTTATAGCCCGCACTTCCGTGATGGATGTTTTGTTCTATGATTTGTTCCAGTTCAGGATGAATCCAGTCGTATTCCAGTCCTAAATAGTACAGGCAGATCATGGCTCGGGCTTGGCAAGCCACTTTTTGGTCGGTGATCATCCAATCGAAACAGAACTCGGTCATTTGTTCT
>JANQKN010000200.1 GCA_028281065.1 Flavobacteriaceae bacterium
GGGCATGGTGTTGGCAGGTCTTTTGTTAACGGTAAACAAAGGGTTGTGCAGCAGGTCCAAGGAATATTCGAGTACACTGAATTTTGGATCCACGCTGGCAGGCAAGGAATAGGATACTTCTAAAGAATCATTTTCGGAAACATTGTAGTGCAGTAAGAAATTACTATTTCTATTCCCCAGAACGACTCCTGTGCTATCGGGTTCTACTTTCATGCCATTGTAAGCCATGGCATTGAAAGCCACGGTAGAGTCTGCATACAATCGTAAAATATGAACATCCCGTTTGGGCAAAAGGGTAAATGTTACTTCCTGGTTATTATCAATTAGAGTGTCTTTCTCTAATCTTAACTCGAATTCGGGGATATTAATACTGGGTGCTGGTGCAGCATAACGGTATCCCGTATTGTATTTACTGCCTGATGAACTGGTAACGTATTTGGAAGCTTCCTCGGGACTGTCTCCTAGATACCCTCGAACCCATTCGTCTGGGTTTTGATCATAGGTAACCCAGTAGGAATTTCCATCGCTGGCATTTTGGTAATACAACAAACTGGTAGGTCTTTGTTGTTCTTCGGTATAATCACTATCGAAATGGGCACTAATAAAGAACCCAAAAGCTAGGATAAAGAAAAAGATGGAAAACAAGCGCTTCATTCTATAATATCCGATCACATTATACACCAGACCAAACAATAGTACCGTAAACACAGCACTAATCAACAGCATTCCCAACCCAAGCCCTACAGGGAAAAACTGAATGAGCGGAGCAAAAACGAAAATGGCAGGTGCACTCAATAGTGCCATGAGAAGCAGGTTTGGCTTCTCCTGACGGATCATTACCCAAAGGGATAACAACCCAAAAAATACGGGAATGATAAAGTAAGCGCCCCCTTTTATAACAAAAAACACAACGGTATTGATGACCAACCACAAAAAGAGAGGAGCTATATAAGCACTGGCTTTATTGGTAATCTTGAACCTTCGGTACACCATAAAAGTAATGGCTAAAGAAAGCACCACAAAAAAGGCAATATAGGTATGTCCGTTATAGGTAAAGCCATGATCTATTTCTTGGTATTGCGGATAAATCTTCAACAACAGGTTCCATCCAAAATACCCCAACAGTCCACTAATAATCAAAGAAGTAAGTAAGGCGCCAAACCCTTTTCCGATTTCTTTGGAATTCAGTTTGCCATTCTTAAAGCCCAGATATAGAAGAAATATAAAGATAAGTGTAGCCACCAAGAGCATGGGAAGTATCCAAGAAAACGGATAACTAATCATACGTATAAATGGAAGGTTTACGTACACATCGTCTTGATCGCTTTTTAATTGCGAGATGTCGGCATCGGCATAATGGTGTAGCAGTGGCAACAGATAACTTCCTTGGTGTTGCAAGGTTTTTTTATCTAGGTTTTCATAATTGTCATTCGCTGTGTGGTAATCGAAATGATCATCTATAAAAGCAAAGAACAGCCCATCGATATCCCCATCTTCGCGAAGTACCGTAGAATCGGTATCGTTGGGCAGCATTTTATAGATACTGTACATAAGGGAAGATGCTACGGGAAATTTTGCCCCGGCGTCTATAAAAGATTGTATGATATGGTGATTCCCTTGATTGCTTTCCAAAATCATATTACTGGGGCCACCACTTCCACGGGCTTCAAAATTGAGTGCCAATCGGGCATCTTTGGCCCATTCGTGCTGCTTAACAAAAAGTTGGGCACCATCCAGTCCTATTTCTTCGGCATCGGTAAATAAAACAACAATATCATTCTTGGGCTGAACCCCCTTGGCAAGGAAGGCCCGAAGGCTTTCCAAAATGGTCACCACCCCGCTTCCCGCATCACTGGCACCATAGGAAGGAACCATGGCGCTGTCATAATGCGAAAATATGATCAAAGCATTCCCGGGTTGGGTCCCTTTAATCCGCCCTAGTATGTTTATGGGTCTTACCAACCCACCCCAATCGTTGTAGATAAATCCATCTTGGGTATGTACATCGGCCAATCCTAGATTTTCTAGCTCTTGCACCAAATATTCCCTAACACGGGCGTGCTCGTCATTCCCAATAAAATGAGGCGCCTTTGTAATTTCCTTTAAAGGGACTAATGCGCGTTCTGCCGAAAATTCGGTCTCTGGGGCCGAAGCAGGAACCGCTTCTCTAGGCATGAGACTGTAAAAACTGTAATACGTAAGAGCCAATAGAAGTAAGAGAGAGAGGAAGGCGTGTTGTCGTTTCATTAAAATAGGGTTTGGTTTTTAAAAGTACGCAATATTGAGGAAATGAAGCTGAGCTTTGTTTTGGGGCTTATTTTCATTTAAAAGCCATTTCGGCAATCCATAATTTTTGCTATCTTTAAGAAGCTAAAAACCTATGGACATGGGAATTAAAAGTTACATTGGACGAAGAGCAAAACCCTCCAAAGGCTCTTCAGAAAACATTAAAGTGTCGGACTATATGAGTACCAACCTCGTCACCTTTACCCCAGACCAAAGTGTACTGGACGTGATGAATACTTTAATAAAAAAGAAAATTTCCGGGGGCCCAGTAGTGAATGAAAAATACGAGTTGGTAGGGATTATTTCTGAAGGGGATTGTATGAAACAAATTAGTAACAGTCGTTATTACAATCAACCTATGGAAAATATAAAAGTGGAGCAGCATATGGTCACCGAAGTGGAAACCATAGATGGCGATATGAATGTTTTTGATGCCGCCGATCGTTTCCTGAACTCCCGAAGAAGACGTTTCCCTATTGTTAAGGATGGAAAGTTGGTAGGACTTATCAGTCAGAAAGACGTATTAAAGGCTGCTTTGGAATTAAAAGGGCATAGCTGGAAATAAATTATATTTACCTTTTGCTATAAAGATCTTTAAGTTAAGATTATGGCTATGAAATACCTTTACTTTTTACTTTTTGTTTTAACGGTTGGCATACTTCAGGCTCAAATTGTAAATATTCCCGACCCTAATTTTAAAAATGCACTGGTAAACACTCTTTGTGTGGATACAGATGGAGATGGCGAATATGATGATGATGTGGATACGAACAATGATGGAGAAATACAGATGGCAGAGGCAGAGGCAGTTGTTTTTCTTCATGTTTCTGATCAAAACATTTCGTCCTTAGAAGGAATTCAAAGTTTTTTGAATCTTGAAATTTTGGGTTGTTCTCACAACGATTTAACAAGTTTGGATCTTTCACATAATAATAATCTAGTTACCTTGAGTTGTGGATTCAATCAATTGACTCTTTTGGATTTAAACAGCAATCCTAACCTGGAAATCCTTTGGTGCAGGGATAATCAATTGACCCACTTAGATTTAAGCAACAACCCCAATCTAAGAATAGTTTGGTGCACACAAAACCAACTTAGTAGTTTGGATTTGAGAAATGGCAATAATTCCAATATATGGACTATGTGGGCTTATGGTAATAGTGATTTGTTGTGTATTGATGTGGATGATGGAGATAATCCAACCACTTGGGGCTGCCACATCCCTTTTGGAGATGGTTGGTGTATAGACCCTTGGACGGGGTATAGTGATGATTGCTTATTAACTGTTGAAGATATATTGCTGGATTTTATTTCTATTTACCCAAATCCAGCAAGAAATGTTTTAGTTGTCGATACAAAACTTCCTGTGGATAGCATAAGTATATACTCTATACAAGGTAGTTTAATCAATAAACCCTCATCTCCCACGATTGATGTTAGTGATCTAAAAGCAGGAATTTATATCGTAAAAATGTCCATATATGGACAGACCCTTATTAAGAAGTTTATAAAATCTTAAAGAACTTTAAGGCTCTTATTTTGTCAGGAACTTTATTCGTGAAATGTGAGTGACATCTTAGCACATAAGACCTATGCATAACCTATTGCTTTGAATCTTTCAAGGCTTTTTTGTGATCTGTAATTAGTAGTTTTTTGTCTTCACTTCCCCGTAAACTGAGTATTTTGGAATAAGGGTACCCTTCTATAGGTTGCTTTAGGCTTTTCCATTGGGCAATGCCTTTTACCGCAATTTCTTCCTCGAGGGCAATAATGCCTTCCTTGTATTTTAGTTGCTTGTTGAAACCCAGCCAGTTTTTACTGGATTCATGGTGTTTTTTTAGGTATTTTTCTAAATGGGGATCGGCACCCTGAAAGCTCCCAGAGTTTTTTTGGTGATCTTGGACTAAATAGACTTTTCGAAAACTATAAGCCTGGTCTTGTTTTACCATAACAATTTCTCCATTTTGTTCCAAAAAGAAATCTTGGGCTTTCATTTCATCAATTAAAGTTTTATCATTTTTTCCACCAGTGTTTAGTACTTCTACATGATAAAAAATACAAGGTCGTTCGCTTATTGGGGCAATTAAAGGTTCTTTTGCGTGTTTGGCTTTGCCTACCACTTTTACGTACTCGCCTTCTCGTATGGATCCAATAGGCTTTGCTTTGGATTTGGCCATTTCACGGAGAATGATGGCTCTTTTACTGAAAAAATAACTCAAAATGAGAACAGCAGCCATGAAAGAAAAAACAGTCAAAAAGATCCAAATGCCCGATACTGCTAGTGCCATACTAAAACTCCTTTTTTACGAGTAAATAAAAATCATTGTCCAGGGCCAAATACCCTTGGTCGTAGACATAATGGTATACACTTCCCGTTTTTGTGGTGTAGATCCCGGTGATATAATCGAAAAGAAAACCGTGTTTCAACAAAGTAGCTTTGGTCACCTTTGTTTTTTCCTTAGCGTTCAAAGCTTCCAAAATTCGGTGGTTTTTCCGCAAACGGTTGTTGGTGGTACGTACAATATTCTTGGTGTCCTTATTCAAGGCATTGTTATGGGCATTACGACAGGCATCACTGCAGAATTTTTTGTCGGCACGCCCAATGATCTTATCTCCACATTCCGGACAATGTTTTTCCATACCTAAAGCTATTCCTTTTTTTCGGAATCTTTTTCCTTTTCTGAAATATTGAAGCGATACACCGCTTCAAATCGCAAAAACAAACCTCCATTAATGTTGGGGTTGAGCTGGGTACGGTCATCCCCAAAACTGAAAGCTGCAAGCCCCAGGTCTATTTTCTCCCCTTGGTTGTAGACTTCAAAATCGTTGCTGGAATACCCAAACTTAGCTTTTAAGAGTACACTTTTTTCCAAAAGATTGAATTGAAGGTAAGAAGCAAACTCCAATGAGCTTAGATCGGCATATACATTGGCGTTGTTTTCGTCTATATTGAAACTGCGTCCTATTCCGGTATAATCCAATCCATAAGTAAAGATACCTTGCGTGTAGTTTATATCTACCGAAACAGGCAGGGATACGTCCATCTCAAACTGCGAATTGGGGCTTAGGTAGTACCATCCAAAAATGGGGGTGCTAAAGACCCCAAAGGCTTCACTGGAAGCATAAAACCCAAATCGGTATGCCAAGTTTTTCCTTTTCTGGTATTTAAGCAGTATGACCCCTCCCAGATAGAAATCATCCCCGTCTATATCGGCGTAGTCCGAAGCAATTTTGGGAAGTGCTACCAAAGTAGAGCTCCAACGTTCGTTCCAAGTAGCAGCCCAACCTACTTTAAGGGTACTGCTGTATAAGCTAGTGAATTCGCCTTGCGGGAATAATTGAAGATTGTTTCGGCTAAAGGCACCCCCGGTAATGATGGCGTGCTTATCGTTAAGGACCAAAGGGAGCGTGAGGTCGGCATCGAAGGTTTTAACCTGGGTACTGCTGTTGGTTCCTTCAAAATCATTGTTGAAGGTTTGTCCGTATCCCACTTTTAGTAAGTCCACATATTCTTGTCCGTGAAGTAAAGCGGGGAGCAGAAAGAGAACAAAGAGTAGCTTCTTCAATTTTGATGGTTATTAGTGCTGCTAAATATAGGAAAATTGTGTTAGTAACTTGGGGAAATAATTTGATTTCAGATTCATGGCACATTCCAAAAACAAAGTATCTTTGTTTAAAATCTACTACTTATGAACATAAAAAAACTACTATTCATCCTAACAATAACCCTTGTAGCGGTAAGCTGTAAAAATGACGACGATGGAGGCAATGCTTTCTTGTTAAGCAACGAGAACATTGCGGGGACTTACAACATGACTTTCTTTGTTATAGACATCGTAACCACGACCGAAGTACAGGGAATTCCAGTAACTGCCAATACCGATGTGGTTGGGGATACTTTTCAGGTAATATTGGTGATGAACGAAAATGGAACCTACAACATATCTGGGGAGTACCGAATTACCACCACAGTAGAAGTGGCTGGGCAAACCGAAACCGATACGGAGATTCTCGTTATAGACGAAGACGGAACCTTTACGTTAGATGCCAATGCACAGACCCTTACATTGGATGGTGGGGTAGAATTCGAAGCAGGAACTTTCGATATCACCCTGTTTAACCAGAACGAGTTCAGAATGGTTCAGATGCGATCCGAGGATACACCTACCACTACCACCGATATTACTACAGAAATGCGCTTTGTGCGATAAACCATTTCTTAAAATTTTAGACAAAGCACTGCTTTCCAGCAGTGCTTTTTTTATGCCTGTTTAATTTTGGGTTAAATTCTGCTGTCAAGTCCCTCTATGTGTGGGGTTTTTGTATAAAAATTCCGTAAATTCGCACCCTTATTGAAAAACAAGGCCCTATGAGCACAAAATTTAAAGAATACAAAGGTTTGGACCTTCCTAAATTAGGAGAAGAGGTACTCGATTTCTGGAAACGTGAAAACATTTTCGAGCAGAGTATTTCCATTCGCGAAGGAAACGAGCCCTATGTATTTTTTGAAGGACCCCCGTCGGCAAATGGATTACCAGGGATACATCATGTTATGGCAAGGGCTATTAAGGATATTTTTTGTCGGTATAAAACCCAGAAAGGATACAAAGTAGACCGAAAGGCTGGTTGGGATACCCATGGGCTTCCCATAGAATTGGGAGTAGAAAAAGAATTGGGCATTACCAAAGAGGATATAGGCAAGAAAATCTCGGTAGAGGAGTACAATGCTGCCTGTAGAAAAGCAGTAATGCGCTATACCGATGTTTGGAACAAAGTAACCGAAAGCTATGGGTATTGGGTAGATATGGACGATCCGTATATCACCTATAAGTCCAAATACATGGAGACCGTTTGGTGGTTGCTAAAGCAGATTTACAACAAAGACCTTTTATACAAAGGGTATACCATACAACCCTATTCACCCAAGGCAGGTACAGGTTTGAGTTCGCATGAGCTTAACCAACCAGGAACGTATCAGGACGTGACCGATACTACCGTTGTGGCCCAGTTTAAAGCCATTAACGAAACCTTGCCGGATTTCCTTCAAGGTTTTGGCGATGTTCATTTCTTGGCTTGGACGACTACTCCTTGGACCTTACCCAGCAACACGGCATTAACCGTTGGACCCAAAATAGACTATGTACTGGTTAAAACCTTTAACCAATATACATTCGAGCCTATCCACATTGTCTTGGCTAAGAACTTGGTTGGGAAACAGCTTAGTGGAAAATATGAAGTTGTAGAGGACGAAAGCACTCTTTCCGAATACGAACAAGGAGCCAAGAAGATTCCTTTTGTGGTTGTAAAAGAATGTAAAGGAGCCGATCTAGTTGGGATTCGTTATGAGCAATTGCTTCCCTATGCTTTGCCTTACGAAAATCCTGAGAATGCCTTCCGTGTTATTTCTGGGGATTTTGTAACCACGGAGGATGGTACGGGAATCGTTCATACTGCACCTACCTTTGGAGCGGACGATGCCAAGGTAGCCAAAGAAGCTACACCCGAAGTACCACCTATGTTGGTAAAAGATGAAAACGACAACCTGGTTCCCCTAGTGGATCTACAAGGCCGTTTTAGACCCGAAATGGGCGAATTTGGAGGAAAGTACGTAAAGAACGAATACTACAACGATGGCGAAGCCCCTGAAAAGAGTATCGATGTAGAATTGGCCATCAAACTTAAAATAGAAAACAAGGCCTTTAAGGTTGAGAAGTATTTGCACAGTTACCCCAATTGTTGGAGGACCGATAAGCCTATATTATACTATCCGTTGGATTCATGGTTTATACAAGTAACCTCGTTTAGGGATCGTATGTATGAACTTAATCAATCCATCAACTGGAAGCCCAAGGCAACTGGAGAAGGGCGTTTTGGCAATTGGTTGGCCAATGCCAACGATTGGAACCTTTCCCGTTCCCGCTATTGGGGAATCCCATTGCCAATTTGGCGAACAGACGATGGTAAAGAAGAAATCTGTATCGGTTCTGTAGAAGAGTTGAAAGCAGAGATGGCGAAGTCGGTAGCGGCAGGTCATATGGACAAGGATATTTTTGAAGATTTTGTCGTGGGTGACTTTTCTGAAGAAAACTACGACACGGTAGATCTGCATAAAAACATCGTAGACCAGATCGTGTTGGTGTCCCCGTCGGGTAAGCCCATGAAAAGGGAAGCCGACCTTATAGATGTTTGGTTCGATAGTGGTTCTATGCCCTATGCCCAATGGCACTATCCTTTCGAAAACAAGGAAAAAGTAGAAGACACTTGGCGAAAAGCCGATTTCATTGCCGAAGGGGTAGATCAGACCCGTGGGTGGTTCTATACGCTACATGCCATTGCGACCATGATTTTTGACGATGTAGCCTACAAAAATGTAGTCTCCAATGGTTTGGTGTTGGACAAAAACGGACAAAAGATGTCCAAGCGTTTGGGCAATGCCGTAGATCCCTTCGATACCTTGGCACAGTACGGTCCCGATGCTACGAGATGGTACATGATAAGCAATGCCAACCCGTGGGATAACCTAAAGTTTGATAGCGACGGAATTGCTGAGGTTAGAAACAAGCTGTTCGGAACACTATACAATACGTACAGTTTCTTCAGTCTATATGCCAATTTGGACGACTTTAATTATGAAGAAGCCGATATTGCTTTGGAAAGCAGATCTGAGATCGATCGATGGATCCTTTCCGAACTCAATACCCTCATCCAAAAGGTAGATGATGCCTATGCAGATTACGAACCTACCAAGGCTACACGTGCCATTTCGGAATTCGTTCAGGAAAACCTGAGTAACTGGTTTGTTCGCTTGAGCAGAAGACGTTTTTGGAAAGGAAGCTATGGCGAAGACAAGATAAGTGCCTACCAAACCCTACATACGTGTTTGGTCACCGTAGCCCAATTGGGAGCCCCGGTAGCACCCTTCTTTATGGACCGTTTGTACAAGGATCTTACTGCTGGGGTGGTTCAAAAAGCACCCGATTCGGTACACCTAAGTAACTTTCCTAAAGTAGATACGACCTATATCGATAAGGAGTTGGAACGAAAAATGCAAAGGGCTCAGACAATAAGCTCCTTGGTTTTATCGTTACGACAGCGCGAGAAGATCAAGGTACGGCAACCTCTTCAGAAAATAATGATTCCTGTATTGGATGATTCGGAAAGGGAAGAGATCATGGCAGTATCCAATCTTATAAAGAGCGAGGTGAATGTAAAGGAGATCGAATTGATCGATGAAGGTTCGGGAATTTTGGTGAAACAAATAAAACCCGACTTCAAAAAATTGGGCCCTCGTTTTGGAAAAGACATGAAAGGGATTGCGCAGGCAATCAGCTCGTTTGGACAAGAGGAAATCTCTAGATTTGAAAAAGAAGGGAAAATTTCTGTTTTGTTTAACGAAAAAAATGTTACTTTAACACTCGACGAGGTACTCATTAGTTCGCAGGACATAGAAGGATGGTTGGTTGCCAATGCTAGTGGGTTAACAGTTGCCCTGGACGTAACCATAACCGATGAACTGAAGAATGAAGGGATTGCGAGAGAGTTGGTAAATCGCATTCAGAACCTACGAAAAGACTCTGGGTTCGAAGTTACCGACCGAGTTGAAATCACCTTGCAAGAAGATAAAAACCTAAAATCTGCCATAGAGCAGAATATAGCTTACATTAAACAAGAAACCTTAACCGAAGTATTGCAGTTTGAAGCGGAAGTAGGAGATGGAACAGAAATTACTTTCGACGATATTGCCACAAGGTTAAGCATTAAAAAACACAATTGATATGGCTCAAGAAGTAAAGAATCGATACAGTGATAAGGAGCTTGAGGAATTTAGAGTGCTTATTCAGGAAAAAATTGAAAAGGCAACAGAGCAACTCCACCTTATAGAAAGCGCGTATAAAAATGACAGTAATAATGGTACGGACGATACCTCTCCCACTTTTAAAGCCTTTGACGAAGGTAGCGAAGTGATGAGCAAGGAAACATCTTCCCAATTGGCCATTCGCCAGGAGAAGTTTATCCGTGACCTTAAAAACGCCTTGATCCGAATAGAAAACAAAACCTATGGCATATGTCGTGTTACAGGTAAATTGATCAATCCAGAACGCTTAAAACTGGTTCCTCATGCTACGTTGAGTATTGAGGCCAAGAACATGCAGAAATAGCACATTTAATATATCTACTATTACGTATTGGCCCTACTTGGTAGGGCTTTTTTTATGCAAAAACGGTGCATTTATATCATCCTTTTCATTTTAACCCTATCGCCTTGCTGGGGTCAAAAGATCATCCAACGATCCCTAGATGCTGCAGGGATAAAAAGGGTGGAAATTACCAGTGATCAGGTCTTTTTTATAAAAATTGAAGCATCCAACACCCCAACCATACAAGTACACACCGAAGTAGAAGGCGAGAATTATGAAAATGTGGTGCTCTCCTTAAGTGAAAAGGATGGGACATTGGCTGTAAAAACCGGCTATACACCTTATTTTGAAGCCAACAACGATAAATTGGCCGCACATAAGGTAATTTCTATTGAGATGACCCTTAGCATTCCCGAAAATTTGGAAGTGTTTATAAGCTCTTTTATCGCTTCGGTAGAGGCAACGGGGGTATTCAAAAACCTGTACACGGGACTCAACAATGGTAATTGTACCTTAACCAATTATTTGGGTGATGCCCAACTCAATACCCGGAATGGGTTTATAAAAGTGAATGCCCAAGCTGGGGTTCATGGTACTGCCTTTTCACAAAGAGGAAGGGTAGAGGATCAACTTCCCGAAACGGGATTCTATAAGGTGGAAGCCCAAAGTGTTAATGGAGATGTAATTTTAGCCCCCAGCCAATAATTATTCTTTATTTTTGCGCAATTACAGAAATTTATGTCGCTACGAAAAGCCCTATTTATTGTTATCCTGATCTTGCTGTTAGACCAAGTTCTAAAGATTTATATAAAAACCACTTATGCATTAGGGGGAGGTTTTGAAATTTTTAGTTGGTTTGACATTAACTTTGTAGAAAATCCAGGGATGGCTTGGGGTGTAGAGATTCCAGGACAATATGGCAAATTGATTCTTTCCATCTTCCGCCTCTTTGCTATTGCGGGAATCGGCTATTGGCTGTACGATACTATTCGTAAAAATGCACCTGCCATACTTACCTTTGCGTTGGCATTTATTTTTGCGGGGGCGTTTGGAAATATTATCGACTCGGTTTTTTACGGGGTCATATTTGAAGATAGTACCAACCAAGTAGCTCAAATCTTCCCCGAACAGGGCTACGGCAAATGGTTCCACGGCCGGGTAGTGGATATGTTTCACTTTTCTTTTTTCCCGCCTGTCTTTAATATAGCGGATGCTGCCATAAGTCTAGGTGTTGGGATCTTGATCGTTTTCAACAGAAAAGCCTTCCCTAAAAAGGTAAAAGAAGAAAACAAGGAAGAAATTTCTACGAAGGAACTTTAAGCACTGTTTCTCACGAATATCGCTTCAAATTCATCAAGATCTACAGGCTTCACCAAATAATCCGTCACTAGGGAAAATTCCTTGGCCCGTTCCAAATCCATGGGGTTTATTGAAGAACTCACGATATATAAAGTGGTTTTTACGTCCTTCCCGGTTTTTATCTTGGTGAATTCCTCCAAAAACCGCCACCCATCCATAACGGGCATGTTTAGATCCAACAGAATGATTTCGGGGAAAATGCGATCGTCTTCTTTTTCTATGATGGGAGTAAAGTAGTTAAGTGCTTCTCGACCATTTTTGAAAATAAGCAGGTTTTCGGATAGTTTCCGAATGTTGATCACTTTTTTTATGAGGTTGATGTATACGTCGTCGTCATCGATAATGCATGCTAGCTTGATTGGGGGAGGGGATTGGGTTGTCAAGAGGTTAGGGGATTTTTTGGTTGATTAGAATACGATTTTAAATGTGGTTCCTTCATCTACAGCACTCTGTACATGAATGCTTCCTTGCAGGGTTTCAATTTGGTTTTTAGTTATAAATAGACCGATCCCAACCGATTCTTTCCCAGTATGGAAGGTCTGGTACATATTAAACAGGTTGTCACCGTGCTTTTCGAGATCGATACCCAAACCATTGTCCCTGATCATGAGGCAGGTTTTATCTTCTTCTTTAAAACTGCAGATGTCTATAACGGGGTGTCTGTCTGGGTGTCTGTACTTAATGGCATTGGTTATGAGGTTTAGGAAAATGCTTTCCAAGTACGATGGGATGTACCGTATTTCTGGCACTTCCGAGAAATCCGAGAATATCTCCGTTTGGGTTTCTTCGATCATTCTACTAATGGAACTCACGGTACTTTGCAGCACATGATCGAAACTCAAAATCCTTCGCTCGTCCAAGGAATGGGACTGGGCCGTAACGATTTCGTTCAAGTGGTTGATGGTTTCGTTAAGGCTTTCGGAAATATCGAAAAGGCTTGATTTTAATTCCTCCTCCTCATCGGGATTGTTGATCGATTTCAGCAAATCCAATGTAAGACTCAGGTTACTGGCATGCGATCGTAGGTTATGGGAAACGATATGTGCAAAATTGAAAAGTCTCGAGTTTTGGGATTCGATCACTTTTACAGAAGTTTCTAAGCTTATCTCTTTCAGTTTTACTTCATCTATATCCTGGAATATTCCCTGAATCCCAACAACTTCATGGTTTTTGTCATAAATCGGCCTTCCTACGGCTTTGGCCCAAAATTCCTTTTTATCGTAGGTTACCATTTTTACAATGGTATTGAAAGGAACCCCCATACTACAGGCCATGAACAATTCGGCAGCTTTTGCTTTGTGTTCTTCCGCATAAAAATCGGAAGCATTTCTCAGCGAGGGTCTATAGTCATTTGGAATATTAAGGATTTTACGGGTTTGTGGGTCTAAATAGGTCTTCTTTTCTTTGAACTTAATAGTCCATCCTCCCACACCCGTTAATTCGGCAACATCTTTGTAATAAAAATTGTCAAACGGATTTTCTGAAGTCCCTTTGCGGGTCTCTAGTTCCTTTGGGTTTTTGTTTTTCTTCTTATGCGTTAAAAACATGGTCTTTACAATAAGTTTATTGGGGGCCGTAATATACAGTAAAAAACCGAAACACTACGGGAATCCCGTATTTAGCGCCTATGGATCGTGAGTTGTTAATGGAATGTATAAACAGTTTTTGGAGTGATACAATAGTCCAGTGGAACATCGTTCGGGTCATGGGGAATGGAAGTTTCAGCTTCAAAAAAAGACAACCCTATCTTTAGGCAATCTTCGCGGCATTGCGCCAAAAAACGATCGTAAAAACCTTTCCCATAACCAATACGGTTTCCGTTGCGATCAAAAGCTAATAAGGGAATAAACACCACTTCAACCTGTGAGGCAGGCAATTCTATACCTGCTACTGGTTCTGGGATACCATACCCCGAAGGTTTTAATACCGTGTTTTCCTGAAGCAGGAAATGCTTCATTTCGCCCGACTCGAAATCGGCTTTAGGAACCAAAATGCTTTTGTCACGTCCCTGTAGGATATGCAATAGGAATTCGGTCTGGACTTCTTTTTTATTGGAAATGGAAAGAAAAATATGGTAGCAGGTTGCTTCCCAAATGGGAAGTTCCAAAGCTTTATTCGCAATGGCGATGCTGTTGTCTTCTAGTTGCGAAGGGATCAACGCTTCCCTTTTGGCTTTGTATGTTTTCCGTAGCGTGTTTTTGTCCATCACTGTACGGCTGTAGATATGTGGAACAGTGCATCCCCTTGATACACCAATGGAGCTTCGTTTACATTGATCACATAGCCTTCCTGATTGGACTTTATCCAATAATGAATTTTTCCGTAGGGATCGGTAATATGCCCAATCACTTCCTTTAGTTTTACATAGTTTCCTACTTTGATGGACGATTTAAACATCCCGGAATGATTGGCTCGTATCCATTTGCTTTGCGTAATGGTAACCGAAGCCTTTTTTGGTGACGATACTTTAAACTTGGATCGAAGCATCCCTAAATGATGTAATACCCTTTTAGAACCATTAACCCCAGTATTGCTCACGACAGTATCTATGGAGTTGGATTTTCCCCCTTCAAACAAAAGCAAAGGGATCCCTTTTTTCTGACAAGCACTTCGGAAGGATTTATTCAGGTTTTTGGAATGAAGGATAAAAGGGGCGTTAAACTGCTGCGCCAAAGTGGTGAGCTCTTCCATATCTTTTTCAATACGAATATGGGGCACATTAAACCTACTGGAACCCCCTGTGTGGAAGTCGATACAATAATCCACATGCGGGATAATGTCGTTCATTAATTTATAGGCCACCTGCGCTGCCAACGATCCCGTTTTACTGCCTGGGAAGGAACGGTTTAAGTCCCTGCCATCGGGAAATTCCCGTACCTTTTGTAAGAACCCAAAAATGTTGACGATGGGGATGCAGATGATGGTTCCTATTTTAGGTTTGTTAATTCCCTTGGACACCATCTGACGGACAATTTCGATACCGTTTACCTCATCCCCGTGTATCCCTGCCGTGAACAAAACGGTAGGGCCATCGTGTTTAGAACGTTCTACAATAATGGGAACATCCACGGGACTGGTGGTGTGTAAGTTGGCAAAACTAAAATTGAGCTCTACCGAACTTCCTGGGGGAATATCTTGATCCATGATGATCATGGATTTGGCCTTTTTTGGGGTCATGTACGTTTGTTGCGTTCTATATAGTTTATAATTTTTGTGGCAATATCAATACCAGTAGTGTTCTCTATGCCTTCCAAACCTGGGGTGGAATTTACTTCGAGCACCATAGGACCGTGTTGGGATTCTAAAATATCCACTCCGCAAACACCCAGCTTAAGGGCTTTGGCTGCCCTAATCGCAATGTTTTCCTGTACGTGGGATAAATTAATGGGTTCTGCCGTTCCCCCACGGTGTAGGTTGGATCGGAACTCCCCGCTGCGGCTTTGCCGTTTCATGGCAGCAACCACTTGGCCATCCACCACAATAGCGCGGAGATCGGCCCCGTTGGATTCCGCAATGAATTCCTGAATAACGAAACGGGCTTTGGCTGTTTTTAGTGTTTCTATGGTAGAAAGGGCAGAAGCGTGGGTCTCTGCTAAGATCACCCCTTGTCCGTGGGTGCCCTGCAATAATTTTAAGATCACGGGACCTTTCCCAAAGTGGGCTAAGGCAGCTTCTACATCGGGAACATTGCCCAGTATGGTTTTGGGAACCGAAACCCCAGCTTTGGCCAATACCTGAAAACAGGTCCATTTGTTACGGGACTGTAAAATGGGTTCGGCACCTACCACACAAAACACCCCCATAGATTGGAAATGCCGTACCAGGGAAGAACCGTAATAGGTGTGCGATGCACCAATACGGGGGATTACCGCGTGAAGGTCATCCACAACCTCGTTGTAATAATACAAAACAGCTTTACCCTGTGCTACCGCCAAGGTACAATGAGCAGGATCCAGCACCTCCATATTGTGGTTTCTGGCCAACCCAGCTTTGAGCAAGCTTTGGGTAGAATATAAATGTTCCCCGCGGGATAATACAGCAATGTTCATGTACAGCACTTACTGTATGCAATTTAGGAAAAAAGTGTGTTCCTAAATAATACACCTTGGGGAATTTACTTTTGGGAGTTTCCTTACAAAAAAGAAAATTGCAGCAATTTTTATTGTGGAAAAACCGCAAAAAAATAATCGTTTTTAAACAAGAGCGCAACAATTTGCTATTCAAGGGAGTAGCATAAAAAAGAGCACTCGAAATTTTTAAATCGTCACCTATTGTTAATAATTCGATGCCAGAAACAGACACTTTTTTATTAGCTTTGACCGTTCTTTAGCAAGAACTTTTTTTTAAATCTCCCCTCCCGATTTATTGACGATATGTTAATACCATCTTGGTGTGGTTGCAACTTTTATGAGTATAAAAAAAACAGGAAAGTCCTTTTTGTGGTTATGGAAAAACCTTATACCTTTGGGGCACTTCCCTCTATTAAAATTCAGATCATTTAACTAGGATGATTTTGAATGCTTTGACATATTTATATCAAAATTCATTGTTTAGAATAATATTCTATGAATAAAATTTCAGTTGTATTGTCATTAGTGGCAATCGCACTATCGCTGTTTTCTTTTTTTTATTTGAAACCATCTTCCAATTTGGTGTATGTAGACGTTAATAAATTATTGGAAGGCTACGATCGTACCCAAGTAGAGCGTTCAGCTTTCGAAGAAAAGGCGAAAGGTATGCAAGCCAATGTGGATAGTTTAATTGCAAATTGGCAAGAAGAGTTAAAAACCTATGAAAAGGAACGTTCTTCCATGACCAAAAAAGAGATCGAACTAAAACAAGAGTTGTTGGCCAATAAGCAAGAGCAAATAGGAAGCTACCAACAAGCCATCCAAAAACAGATCCAAGAAGAAGATCAAAAAGCAACCCAGACCGTAATCAATGATATTAATGATTACGTGAAGGAATTCGGAAAAAATAATAACTATAGAATCATTTTTGGTGCCAGTGGAGCTGGAAACATTATGTATGCAGACGAGGCATCCGATCTGACCGAAGAGGTCTTGGAAGGCCTCAACAAAGAATATCAAGGGAATTGATATAATTAAATGAGGGGAGACATTTTAATTTTATTTATTGCAGTTCTATTTGTATCGGGCTGCACCCAGAAGACCTTTGAAGATAGGGAGACTTTACTGTCCTTTCTTAAAGATCCAGAAAACGGTTACCTGCAACAAAAACAGGTAAACGGCTTGGATGTTGCGGTTATGTACCGTCCTACCGATCTGTTGGTAGCCCAGGAACTAAGGGGTGACGCCAACCAACAGATCATAGACTCTCTCCGTAAGAAATACAACGATTACCTCTACTTTAACTTAAGTCTTTCCCAGAATGGAAAGGAGCTTTTAAGCACCCTCCCAACTAATAGAAATGAATTTGGTGCTTTGGTCAACCAATTGGCTTTTGGGATGGATCAAAAGATCCATTTATATACCCAGTCCAAGGATACTATAGAAATGGCCGATTATGTATATCCCAGAATGTATGGGATGTCCGGTAGTACTTCCATTCTTTTGGTATATCCCAATAATGAAGAAATAGCAAATAGTGAAAAACTCACCTTGGCTTTAGAGGATATTGGTTGGGGAACGGGTGAGATTAAGTGCAAGTTTGATACTAATAAAATAAAGGAACAGCCTGAAATAGGGTTTAAATGATGAAAGAACAGATTTGGCACATATTGGTTGTATGTATATTCTTGAATATTCCAGTAATGGCGCAAAGCCAAAAAGCAACCCTTTACTTTAAGGACGGAACACAGTTAACAGGATTAGGCAAAACTATAAGTAAGAGGAGGGTTAAGTTTCGTAAATCGTCGAAAACAAAACCTGAAAAGTATTCATTTTCCAAATTAGATAAGTTGGTAATTCATGAAGATGGCGATGAAAAAGTATATAAGGAAATTAAACTTATGGGAAAAGAGGACAGTATCGTTCTGCAAGAGGTTTTGATAGGAAGATTGAGTCTCTATAAAACTGAAAGCCATGGTCAAAGCCCACCTTTTTCGGGCAATGGTTTTGCCCCGGGAAATGCAGGTATGGCAGGAGGTAATTTCTATAGCATACAAAACTACTATGTATTGAAGGATGGAGTAGATGGAGTTGTACATTTAACGTCTAGTCAGTTTTTTGGAAAAAATTTCAAAAAAGGAGCTTCTGCCTATTTTAAAGATTGCCCTTCTTTGGTGGAAAAAATTCAGACTAGGGAGTATAAAAAAAGAGATATCGAAGAAATTATAAAATACTATAACAACAACTGTCAATAAAAATGGGTTTTGGTATGAAAAAACTAACAGGATTAATTTTAATAACACTTCTATCAACCACAATACATATATACGGCCAAGGTCCTAAGGCCCCCGAAGCAGGGAGTTTTGAACCTGTAGATGCAACGGATATGGTGAATCTGTTGACAGGGATCTTACCTATGTACTTCCTTTAATGGTAGTGCCCAGTCCAGAAGGGGGGTATCCTATCAATTTGTCCTATCATGCTGGTATTGCTATGGACCAGGAAGTCTCTTGGATGGGATTGGGGTGGAACCTAAACCCAGGAGCGATTAACAGGTCAGTAAATGGATTTCCTGACGATTATAATGGTGTAAAATTCCATGAACTGTTTTATGATGAATACCAAGAAGAGACCAATTATAATCTTTCTGTGGGTTATGGAGATCCTTCTAATACGGCTTCGGTTGGTTTAAACTTTTCATGGGGGACAAACAGATCATTAGGTGGAAGCATTTCCTATGATATCGGTTTTGGGTATAAAGGAGGAGGTTCTTTAGGACTCAACGGTTCTTTTGGAACCAATGGAGGGTCTATCGGTCTTGGATATACGGGACCTGGGGGAATGAGTCTGGGAGCCTCGGTGAATAACAGTGGAACTGTTGGTGGGAATTTTGGCTTATCTAAAAATAATGGAGGTTTCTCCATCAGTGCTAACTCTGGAGGGGGAGTAGGATTTAGTGTCAAAGCAAAGCAAGGCAATAGTTCATTGGGACTTAGTTTTAGGATTAGCGAAAGTGGCGTTGGAATCAATGCCAGTTATAACTCAAGCAGTAAATCTGCCATTCAAGGTGCAGGTGCAGGGGTTAACTTTTCTTTTTCTAACAGCATAGAACAGGGAGATTATGTGATAGACCAAAGTAATAGTGGTTTTTCAATTTTTGTACCCACCCCAATCGGAACATTTTCAGGATCCTTTGGAAAACAAAAAACGAGTTGGTACCTTAATAATACTAAAAGTAATACTGTTAATGGACCACTTTATTTTGATGAGGAAATATTCAATGTCTATACTGTTAATTGGTACATACAAACACCTAGTACAGAAATATTAATTAAATCTCAAAACTTTGATACCTATGATAGTGCATTGTCTGGGGCTATAAGTCAATCTCCTTGTAGCAGTAATCCAACCTGCATCTATCGAATAGTTGCCAATTCTGAAGCTTTTATGGATGTTTATGAATTTCCATTAGGAGAAGAAACCTATGCTAGTTTGGATATCAATAATCTCATATTCCCAAATTATGATAATTACAATGTACAGGGCCAAGGTATTTCAGGCAACTTAGCACTAAAGCATTATGAAAATGCAAACCTGTTTGGTTTATCAAACAAATCAAATTCGGAGTTCAATATTACCTTCAGCATTGATGGCAATGAATCTACCGCAAGTTCTGATCCAGTATATAGGTTCGACGAAAAAGCCCACTTTTATTTTGAAAACGAATATGCTTCATATTTAGGAACACAACCGGTAGGTTTTAATTATAATATGAATCATTCGGAGATATTGGATCACCACTCCTCTTCCAATCCCGATGCCTTGCCAAGAAGAAAGACCTCAAGTTTTATTGAATATTTCACTAATGAAGAAGTTGCTGCAGGAGGTACTTTGTTGTACGATCGGGGTTATATACATCCAAAACATACTGAGGATTTGGTAGCTGTGGATCCAAAAGCTATAAGGGCTTTTACAGTTACAGGAGTAGATGGCCGAAAATACCATTACTCCATACCTGTTATGAACTATGTTACGGTGACCCGAACTATTGGAGCGGTTAAAAATGAAGACCTAACACCTAAGAACGAAGATCAATCTTATTTTGAAAAAATACAGGATGAACCCTATGCCACGCACTGGTTGTTAACTGCTGTCACAGGACCAGACTATATAGACGTGAATAACAATCATAAGGTAGATAGTGCCGATTATGGTTATTGGGTAGGGTTCGATTATGGAAAATGGTCCGAAGCTTTTGGATGGAAAATGCCTTATGGGAAAGACTACCTGGATTCTGGAGATGATGAAGATGTAAAAACCAACTACAAAGGCTATAAGGACATTTACTATCTGGATGCCATAGAAACAAGAACCCACACAGCTTTCTTCAGTAAAGAAACCAGAAGCGATTATAATAGTTATGCTTGGAATTATGAGTCGATTCAATGGGATTCAGGAGCTCAGACTGCTTCCGATTTCCAGGAAGTATTCAATATTCCTCAACAAAGTTCACTCTCATTAAAACAAATTATTCTATTAAAAAATGAAGATATTCCTGCTGGTTTCGATAAATCTTTTGGGGATATCCCAGGATTGAATACTGGATCGGTATCCATAGGGTTCCCATCTCCGCAAAGCCAAATGGTAAGCCGTGAGTATAACCGTGAGAACAATGTATATACCAAAGAGGATATTCCTTATTCTATGTTGCAGAAGGCGGTAAAGGTTGTAGACTTGTCTTATGCATGGCCCACCGCTTTAGCTTCTAATACACCTAATGCCACGATACCTAATTTGGGAAGGTTAACCCTTGACAGGGTTAATTTCAAGGGAAAAAGCAATACAGCTGTACTGCCTCCCTATGAATTTACCTATTACGACCTTCATGACTATGATCTAGATGCAGTCAATTCTTGGGGATACCATAAGGATCATACTTATAATTGGTCGCTTCAGTCTATTAAGACTCCTGAGGGAGGAGAAATAACCATTGAATACGAATCTGATGACTTTGAAGCACCTGTAATTGAGAATAGCCGATTGTTTACAACAGGTCTTGAATTTGTCTTTGGTAACTATCCGAATTTGATCGGACATACAAATTCCAATGTTGACCCTGAGTTGGCTCCCGAAGCAATGATTTCAATTAGGATTAATATCGATGAGGGAGATCCTGCGGAGATAGTTGATCTTAGGAATTATTTTTCAACGGGGGATACTTTTTATATGGATTTATGGTTTTCTGCAATCCATAACTGGAACGGAAATGGATATGATAGATCGAGTATTGATATAAAGGAGAACCAAGCAACCATTACCCAGATATATCAAGATCATATGTTTGTGAACGTAATGGCTTCGAGTCCACTTTTTAATCGGGAATTTGTACATGAACTCGCAAGTCCTGTTTCCGACAGACATGCCACTCCAGAAATAATCATTCCAAACAATCCTCCTATTCTTATCCAAAACCCTTTTAAATCGAACCAGCGTAGAGGGAGGTATGATATGGCTTGGATAGATGAAGAACATAATGACAATTATCGCTATTCTATGCAATATAGAATAATTGGAAACAAAGAGGTTTATGATCCCATGTCTGGGGATGTTAGGGTGAAGTCGCTAACCACGAGTGATGATATGACATCGTATACCACCAAGTATTATTATAATACCCCGGGATCGAATACACTTCAGAACCATCCGGATTATCAATCATCGGGATCTGTGTCCTATATCCCAAATGATGATTATGCCCCTATCCCTTATAGTGCAGAATTACCAGCTCCCAAAGTAATGTATGAGCATGTTACTATAGAGAATTTTGATGCCAATGGTAATGCCCATGGGAGTACCCATTACACTTTTAATGTGATGAAGGACAAAACCCCAGGGCAAATCAAGTTTGGGGATTTCTTGGAGATTTCTACAATAAACAGTACTACGGGTGTAAACAGTACGGCCAATAAAGAAGTGGACATAAAAGAGGTTGTGGTAAAGGATAATCTTTCCGCTATTGGACAATTATTGAAGGTGGAAAATTATAATGGAATAGGACAGTTACTGTCAAGAACAGAAAACGAATATTTCAGCAGGGATAACAGACCCAGTAATCAAGGAATGGAACAGGAGTCTTTCCAAACCTACAAAGAAATTGATTATCACAGGGATACCAAGCTGGACAAATGGATCGTTTCTTCTGCAACCCGAATCAATTACAGCCAGGCCCTTAAATCGAGTACGTCCCTAGCAGGAAATCAATCCACAACTACAAATTTTGATATATATGATGGAATTTCTGGAGAAACCCTTGAAACGTCTACCGTCAATGCAAAGGGTACGCAAATAAAAAATAGGATCATCCCCGCATTTGTAAAATACCCACAAATGGGATCCAAGGTAGATAACCTGACCTATAAGAATATGCTTTCTCAAAGTGCAGTCCAATATACCTTGATGGAAGATAACGGACAATGGAAACCTATTGGCGTGGGTATTACCACCTGGAATAACAATTGGTCTTACACATCTATCGATGGGAATACATATAGTGTCTCTCTAGAGAAGGACAAAATTTGGCGTAAGCATATGACTTATGTATGGGATGGAGAGATCAATAGCAAAGGAATATACCATCAATATGATTATGCCACCGATGATGGTTTCAATTGGACCGTCCCCAATATCGGACAGAATGCTATACAACCTGCGATCTGGAAGCGTGTGTCCAAAATTGAACAATACGATCATTTTTCGGTGCCTTTGGAAGTGGAGGATATCAATGGAAACCGTGCCGTTACCAAAACTACAGATAATGGCACTAAAGTTTTGATGACTTGTAATGCCCCTTATGGAGAAGCTTTTTATACCGGAGCAGAACATATAGATTCTGGGCATAACTGGTTAGACCAACAAATAAATGGAAGTCACCTCCAGACCGATATAAAATCGCATACAGGTACCTATTCCTTAGCTATTGGTACTTCGGCTGATTTTATAATTAAACTTAAAGCAAATACCTACAGAACAGGGACATACAAACTATCGGCTTGGGTACATAAAGATAACCAGTCCAATACTCGTTTTGTGGCTCCCAATGGTACTACTGTTCCTTTTAATGGAGAAAAAATAATTGCAGGGAATTGGGTGCAATTAAACCACTATCATGATATTCAGGGGAGTTCCGTAGAGAAGGATGTTAAAATTGTTTCTAATTCGGGGACGATTTATGTGGATGATGTTCGTTTTCATCCTATTGCATCCTCGATGGCCTCCTATGTGTATAATGATTACGATGAACTGAGTTTTATCCTGGGCGGCAACAATATGGCAACCAAATACCAGTATGATGCTGCAGGAAGGTTGATAAAAACCTATGAAGAAATGGCCGATACCCCAACGATAAAAGGAGGGTTTAAATTAGCAGCCCAATATTTTTATAACTATAAGGGAGAGATCTACAACGGGGATGATTGTCCACCGATTCAAACGGTAGAATTTGACAATATCCAACCGAATGACGGAGACGCTCAAACCTTTGCACAAATTGAAGCTCCAAACGGGACCAATCTTCAATTTGAGTTGGTCACTGTTCCCAGCGGCAATGGGGGTACTAATTTTGCTGAAGTAGAAATAGATGGGCATACTTATACAGCTATACAGAATCCTTCTTTTACATACGTGAAAGACTTTTCATTTCTACCTGTAGCGATAAGACATTCAGGAACTGACACCAATGGATCTGCCCGACTCACTATAACAAGTAGTAGTTATGTTTGTCCAACCGTAATAGGGCAGTCCAATGTAATCGAGGACCGTAGTTTTAATGCGGGTGTCCCCATTCAAGGGACTTTGAATGTGTCCACTGCCGTCCCGGCTATTGGGCAATGTGGGGACAAAAATGATGGTTGGACTTGTTTACAATGGTGTTGGAAATACCCATTATCCCTATCTGGGGTTACTGGTGGTAATGGAAATTACAGTTACGATTGGGAGTACAAGTTTATATATGACAATGGCAACCAGACATCATGGAGCAATATACCAGGAGCTCCAGATGCACCCAACGTAGATTTTATACAGCGATCGGATTCTACAGCATTCTGTACTACTGATGGTTCTCCAAAAGGGAATTTTGAATTCCGTTGTATCGTGACCGATTCCATAGGAAATGCTGCCACAATCACTTGGTCTGGAAATGATATAAGTTCCACATGTACCTGTCAGTTTTAATGAATAATAACACTATCCAAATAAGATGAATATGTATCTGAAATATATCTTAGCAATAGTAATAGGCCTTTCACTAATCACACCTGGAAATGCCCAACAGCTCAATTGGAAGGAAACCAGTAATTTTTCTTTCGATGCTCAAACCGATCGATTAGCAGGGGGCGGGGATAAAAGTACCGAGTCCTACATCCTCTCCCATGAAACATTGTGGACCAATGATATAGGGAGTACCGAGATTTCGGATTTTATGCTTCAAAATGCAGGACTCACTGCGGGGTCGGATATCCCATCTTTGATTCTGTTTTTTACTTTCGAGGATACCTTTAGTCTTTCCGAGGTGGACCAGAATGCCTATTCCATTTCGTATAGCTCTACAGATAAAACACTGGATATAAGGGGTCCTAATGGTTCCATAGCCCTGTTAAATAATATAACCCTAGCACAGAATGATGTGTTAAAGATAGAAAAGACCGATACCAATAAGATTGTATTGCAGTACAATACCCAACAATATCTGATCACCGATAATTTTTTGGAGAATGGTCGTGTTGCCTTGTATACAAATGCACAGGATCTGTCCTTCCAGATAACCAACAATGGTTTTAGGGGACCAGACCCCAATCCTTCCATAGTGGTTTTGGATGGGGATAAGAATTGGGTCATGGCCAAAACCTATGACAATGCTGGGATCTTAACCAGTGCTTCTGTTGGATATTATGACTGTTTGGGGAAACCCACCCAGAACCAATCCCGGGATTTCGATACCAACCGAACCTGGGCCAGTGAGGTGCGTTACGATTATCAAGGGCGGCCTGCATTACAGACCTATTCTGCACCTTTGGCGGGAACTTCCAATGATTTTCAATATAGTAATAGCTTTGTACAACAATTGGATGGCACTGAATTAACCACTGGAGAACTGGAAGGCGATCCGGGAAACCCGCCCAGTCTTAATTCCAATCTGGAAGGGAGTGTTGCTTGGTATTTCAGTAATAATAATAATTTGGAACCCTATCAAGACATCGCAGAAAACAGACCCTATGTTCGCAACATATACGATGAGCTAAATCCAGGGAATGTACGTGCCGTTTCTGGCGGGAAAATATTGGATGCCAATGGTAATGGACAAGACGATGGATTGCTGGACCGAAATCCGCAGGGATTCTCGTATACGGTTCCTGCCGCCCAAGAGATGTATTATGTATTTGGAAAGAATTATTTTGAAGGCCCTGACCATAGTTTGGGTAAAGAAGTAATTCTTACTTCACATAAAAATGTTTCCATAGATCCCCATGGAAATGAGGTAGTTTCATTTTCAGATTCCGATGGCAATATACTAGCTACTGCGCGTTCGGGGGGAGTTACTAACTATGAAATTGTTGTTACCATAAAGAACCAAAACTATGTGGACGTGCATATTCCTAACGGCATTACCAATAATGATGTTCAATGGTTGGGTAATGCTTCTGGATATCAGGTATGGGATCTAAGAACAGGTTTACAAAAAACCCCATGGGAAGTAACCGGAGGCCATTTGTACCGTATCGTCTATCCCAATACCAACGGAGGGACTACCTATATCACCCAAGCTGGTGGGATCAATACAGAGGCTGGTGCCAAGGGAATTCGCTATCCCGTAAATTATTATGATTATTCCCTGAACTATTACGACGAAGCGGGACGCTTAAAAACAACTACCCAGCCTAATGGATTCGACACTGCGGCCTTCGATTTGAGTACCCCAGCTCCTAATCACAGCATGTTGACTTCCTATGTGCAGAATGCATCAGGCGAGTTGAAGGCGACTAGTAGTCCAGATGAAGGAAGTGTCCAGTTTGTGTACCGAGAAGATGGACAGATCCGTTTTTCCCGAAACGAGAAACAAGGCTTGGCAGGGGAGTTTTCCTATACTAATTACGATGCCTTGGGACGCCCTATAGAGAGTGGAGCTTATGCGGGTATGAGTACAACTTTTACGGCTTTGTCAAATAACGCACCACAATGTGTGGCTGCTTCACGTATTACTGCCAGCCCTGGGGAGGTGACCAAAGATGGGGTAAATACTTGGCATTCGGCAGGGTTTTATTCCAGTGAACAAACTGGGATTGAAAACTTTCGGATCTCCTTTCAAGTCCCCAAAGAATTGCGAGCAGCCATAGGGGTGTCCCAAACCCCATTTACGGGGAATGTAAAAGACCATACCCAAGTAGAATACACCATGTATTTCCGTTGGAACCAAGTGAGCATCTATCATTTAGGACAATTGCTGACCCTTTCTGCTGCTTCCTATGATCCTGATGACACCATGCATATTGAACGGATTGGGAATGCATTGACTTTTAAAAAGAACCAGGAAATATTGCATGTGGTGTATTTGGAAGAACCGTTGGCTGATTATGTGATCGATGGCTCCATTTTTTCCGCCAATCATTCGGTAACCAACATATCCTTAAAAGAACTGGATCAGTTTGGAACTGATACCCCTACCTTTCCACCTTTACCAGGACCTGATGATCCTATCGACCCCAACAATTGTAGAGAACAGGTGTTTACCTTGTACGATGTCCCAGATACTAGTGGTTTGCATGCCGTACTATATCCAAACACTTTTGGGGGAATTCAAGGAATACAACGGGAGCAGCAATTTGTGGCAGGAAATGTCTCCAAGACTTGGACCGAAACCCCAGAAACCAATACCACTTGGTATAGTTACGATGTCTATGGTCGTGTGGAATGGATGGTGCAGAACATCAATGGCTTGGGGCCCAAAACCATTGATTACGAATACGATGAAGCTACAGGGCAAGTAACCAGGGTATTGTATCAAAAAGAGGATGCCAACGAGCGCTTCACCCATAAATATACCTATAACGAAGTAGGGCAATTGGTGACTGTAGAAACCTCACGGGATAATCTCAATTTTGTGGAACATGCCCGTTATACCTATTACGAAACCGGAGAACTCAAACGTATCATCCTAGCAGAAGGATTACAAGGAACCGATTATGTATATAATTTGGGGAGACAATTAAAAGCCATTAACCATCCCAATCTTACGAATACAGATGACCCTGGGAACGATGGAAACAATGCCTTTGGGATGATACTGGATTACTACCAAAAAGACTATACACGTAACGTAGCGGGTATTGGGGATTCTCCCAGTGGGATCAACCGTTTTGATGGGAACATTAAGGGAAGCCGATGGGGCACCCAAGGCATTCATACAAATGGTAACCAAAGTGGTTATTCGTATCAATATAACGATAACGGTTGGTTAAGCAATGCCACTTTTAGTAGTATAAACGGAAATACTTATACCAGCGGGGTGAGCCCCGATTACAGTGTGTCAAGTCTTACTTATGATGCCAACGGAAATATCCAAACCTTACGTCGAACCCGAGATTTTGTGGGGACGAGCAACCTCATGGACGACTTGCAGTATCATTATATAGAAGGCACTAACCAATTGGATTATGTGGACGACACTTCAGGAAACACAGAGGATGATGGGGATATCAAGGATCAAAACAGTGGGAATTACCTTTATAACGAAATAGGACAATTGGTACACAATTCCCAAGATGACCTTACTTACAGTTATTTTATCAATGGTCTGGTAAATGAGGTTTATACACAAGACAATCAAGGAATAAAACAAGGAGTAGCATTTACCTATGACGATCGAGGACATCGAATCAACAAAAAACAGTTCTCCACCCAGCCCGGGGTTGGGGAGAGCAATACCTATTACGTCCGGGATGCCAATGGACAACCCATGGCCATTTATAATATGAACGATGGCAGTACCAGTGAGATACTGATCCCTACCATAGAATACCCTATTTATGGAGTGTCCCGTATTGGTGTGGGGAACAATGAAGACGTGTACAAGTATCAGTTAACGGATCATTTGGGCAATGTGAGAGGGGTGATACAACGGGATTATACTCCACAAGTAGTCCTGAGTGAAGACTTTGAGCAAGGCGTTGTAAACACTCCGCCTTGGCATAGTTTCCAGAACACTTCGGTAAGTGTGTTGAATGGGCAGCTGAGGGCCGATGTATCCAACATCCCTGACAAGAATCATATTAAGTTATCATTTACAGCGGTGGCCCATAAGACCTATACCATTGCGTTTGATGTAAACCTCACCAATACCCCGTATACCTTGTATTACGGAATAGATGGGAATGATCTTGGCTCTGAAAATACCAATGGAACTGTGAGTTTTCAGTATACCTCTTTACAAGGAGGAACTACTGATATTCACTTTAACCTAGATACGGACCCTACGGTACCAGTGTTTGCGAATTACTATACCTTGGACAATGTAATTGTGACAGATATCTCTACCAACAATACCCCGATTATGCTGGCCTATAAGGATTATTACCCTTTTGGGATGCCCATGCCTAGGAGAAATGTGGAAGGAGAATATCGTTATGGCTATCAGGGGGAATATGCGGAGACCGATCCAGAAACAGAGATGCCTGCTTTTGAATTACGCCTTTGGGATGCTCGTTTAGGGAGATGGTTGACTACTGACCCAGCCGGTCAATACAATTCTCCCTATATGGGAATGGGAAATAATCCAATTAGCAGGATAGATCCAGATGGGGGCTATGATGTTTATCAGAAACAGGCTGACGGATCATATAAATGGGTAGAAGCAAGTGACGATTTTGTTATTCTTGATGAAGAAGGTAATGAAATCAATAAACTTGAATTCACATTTTCCCTATTTTCGGGTTTTTTAAAAAGAAATTCGGAATATGATGAAGCCATAAATTATATATATTATAGTGGTATTGCTTCTTGGTCTGATTATTCATCTTTAACAGCTCATAAATTGGATGCAGATTTGAATCAGATGGCTGAAGGTGTTAAGACCGGAATAGAAGTTTCAATGGGAGCATACGGTATTTTAAAAAACCCAAAAGCTTTAATTAATTTTTTTAAGTTTGCAGATGAGACAAAAACTGGGACAATTTTAATTTTAAACGCAGTTGGTGCAAAAGCAAAAGAATTAAAAAGCATCACATCTCCAAGATTTTGGAAGTCATATGGTAAATTACCTGATGATATATAAAAAAACTAGCAGACAAACAATATAGATTATTTAGACAAAATCCGGGACATCCGTCATTAAATTTTGAAAAATTGAGTGGGTTTAAGAAAGAAATTATTTCTGTAAGGATAAATAAAGCCTATCGAGCTTATGGAGAATATAAAGATGGGGCTATATATTGGTCACATATAGATAAGCATAATTATGATTTGTTGAAAAATATATTTGATTAAATGGGATGGTCGCATATATTAATTGAAGCACATTGTTTTTTCGATAAAAGAAATGATACTTTACCAAAATGCTGTAAATATGGATTTGGAAATGTAAGTGTTAATTGCTTGAAATACGATGAAAACAAAAAGGCATATTGCCCTTTTTTAGGATTTAGTAAAGCGAGAAGTACTAAGGTACTTTCAGATCAGGAAGGAAAAATAATTGATTTTGATGCTTTTGAGACATTTGACATGACAGAAAAAGAATATATTGATCTAGAGAAGAGGTGGTTAGAAGAAAATAAATTTACCGACAAATAAATCTAATGAAGTTAGTTTTTATAAAAGTAAAAAACTCTTAATTAAAAATAGTTTGTTATGGACCTATATTAGATATGAATACTTCAATATATCATATAAAAGTAGATAACAGAACCACCTTATTTCATTTTGGAAAGAGGTGTCAAATAGTATTTAAGACTTAATAAATTTTTTAGTAAGTGTTTGTTTATCTATAGTGATGACAGCCAAATAGACTCCAGAAGACAAATCCGAAACATCAATTTCAGTATCTGAGGTTTGTTTTACTAATTCCCCTTGTAGGGAATAGAGCTGTATTTTATCCGGTTTGCTATTTGAGCCTACTCGTAAATTATGTTGTGCCGGGTTTGGGTAAAGGGAAACACTAATCGCATTAAAATCTGCTATACTTAGATTGCAGTTTTCACTATACATCGAAGAATTGTCTTTGCACCAATTATCTTGATCACAGGTTTGGAAATTGGCAAAGGTTTCATCATCTACCGTGATACAATCAAGGTTGGGATTGTTATATGACCACATAAATTCAAAATTAGTATTGTTGCCATTCTGGACATTTAAAGAAGTTAATTGATTATCGTTACAAAACAGACGAAAAAGGTTTGGGTTTTGTGAGATATCCAAGCTTGTTAATTGGTTCTCTACACAATCCAACCATTCAAGATTCGGGTTTTGCGATACATCCAATTGACTCAATTGATTGTTAATACAAAATAGACCTTCAAGATTCGGGTTTTGTGTGACATCAAGATCGGATAATAAATTAAAACCACATTGTAATGATATAAGATTCGGGTTTTGTGTCACATTTAATTGAGTCAATTGGTTGCCACTACAACTTAGCCTTTCAAGATTTGGGTTTTGTGTTACATCCAAAATACTTAAAAAATTGTTTGAGAAAAATAATTCTTTAAGGTTTGGGTTTTGTGTCACGTCTAGGGAGGTTAATTGATTAAACGCCAAAAACATCTCTTCAAGATCAGGGTTTTGTGTTACATCTAAACCATTTAATTGGTTTTCACGACATGTTAATCCTCTTAGGTTTGGGTTTTGAGTAATATTTAGGGTGGTTAATTGGTTGCCATCAGAGCCTAGATATTCAAGATTCGCAAAACTTTCAATACCTTCTAGGGAAGATATGTTTTGGGCAGAAACATACAAACCCAATACAGTTTCAGCTTCACTTACCTGTATTTCACCATCGTTATTGGTGTCGGCATCAATGTCTCCAATACCGTCTCCATTTGTATCCACACACAAGTTGTTAACCAAAGCATTTTTAAAATTAGCATCTGGGATATTTACAATCTGGGCTTGTAGTGTTGTGTAAGATAAAACACAGAAGAAAAGGAGTAGGTTTTTCATAGCAAATTCATTTGGAAAACTATCATAAAGATAAACCTAAAATAGAAACTCAATTCACTTTTTTTCAAAAATTAATGTGTTAATGAAAATAAGATATGAGTTGTTTTTATGACTTTGAGATTAAGAAGAATTAGAAAGCCTATCTTTAATTTCCCCTTCGGAGTGTCGTGGCTTTATGTTTAATTGAGGCAGCAGTCAAGGGCACCAGTTGGAATTAACTACCCACAAATGAAAAAGTTAGGAAAAGTCAGTAATATTAGATCGAGCGTTATAGGGAATCATCCTTTCCTTGTTTTTTTGACTACCATTATAATGGTGAGTTGTAAAGAAAAACAAACAGATGAAAGTAGTAAGAATATTGAATCTGATACTCCAAAAGCGGAGTACCTTCATTCAGATTTATATGAACAAATCGAGATTGTTTTTTCTTTTGAGGAAGCTCAATTAAAAGCACAAAAAAGTGGTAAGCCCATCTTGACATTTTTTAATAGCCTCGCTTGTGTAAATTGTAGGGAATTTGAAGAAAAGGTGTTTTTTGCACCAGAATTAAATTCTTTATTGTCAGAAAACTTTGTGGTGGCCATATTATTTGTAGATGATAGAAAATTATTGGACGGAGAAGAAAAACTGTATTCTGCAATATCCGGGCAAGAAATAAAGACGATCGGGCAATACAATTCGGAGTTACAGATTTTACTTACCCAAACTGGTCAACAACCCAAAATAAGTGTTTTCGATAGCACTAGTAACTTCTTGGGTTCGTATAATGGCAAGATAGATTCCATAGAGGCCTTTAAAGAATGGATAATAGAAACTAACCCTAACATTGGTGACCAATTTAGAATAGAACTTGCAAAGTAGTGTTCCCCTTGAGTCGTTTTTGTTTAATTAGGGTATCATTCCCTTACATAAACTTGCGTCGAAGCTCCCCATTGTTCCGGTAATTTCCAGAAGATACTGTCCTTGTTTTTAAAAAAGAGGGTTCCTGTAAATGATCTTAATTCGAATGTGTGTTTTTCAACAGGCAATAAATGATGTCCCATAGCATCGTCATTTAGATGCAGGTATAAGTTATTGTCCACAATTTTTATGTCTATAATACGGTCTTCATTGAGTTTAAATCTGCCGGTATATGTATTGAAATCCTGTGTAGGCTTAAATGTATTTTTTCTTTTTTCTGGGTAGAAAACTTTGGTTGAATCCTTAAAATACATTTTTGCTAAGTCTTTGGTCCAATCAACCCATAAACCATGTTGAATATTGGAAACCAAAACCAGGGTTGTTTTTTCTTCAGGGAAAACGAATAAAGACGAGACAAACCCATTGTTCATCCCGGTTTGATTTAAGCAAAACCGCCCAGCTATAGAATCCCTTCCCCACCCATAAGGATAGGCTTCCTTAAAAACATCAACGGGATATTTACTTGCGATGGTATTTCCCCATTTCCATAAATCGATAGCCGAAGCATACATGGATCCAGACCCCAAAGACACAGAATAATTTACATTGGGGATGGGGCGAATTAATTCCGGTCGGGGACCCGGGAAGTTGAGCTTTGAGAATTCTTTGGGAAATTCGTGTAGGCTCAAATCCCCAGTGTCATGCATTTCATAAGGTTTCAACAAGTTTTCTTTCAAAAACTCATCATACGATTGCCCACTTACCGCTTCTACAATGTTAGCCAGTATCGTAAATCCGGCATTACCGTATTTTCCATCCGTTCCTGGTTTAAATTCCAAGGGTTTCTTTTCTATTTCGGCTACGAGTGCTTTTGCATCGAGGATGTTATCTTTATAAAGCTCCCAATCGATATCGGCCAATCCCGATTCGTACCTCAGTAAATTCAAAATTGTGATTTGATCCCCATATTTAAAATCGGGCAAGTATTTGCTTATGGTATCACTTAATTGAATGTCACCTCGATCTTTTAATAAAATAATGGCGGCTGCAGTAAAGGTTTTAGAGTTAGATGCTATGCAGAACTTACTGTTAGTAGTATGCTTGACTTGTTTTTCAAAATCTGCATATCCAAAAGTATACTGTTCAAGAATTGTATTTTCATCCCCAATCAAGACAGTTCCTGAAAAATCCTTGTTCTCAGATAGCACGTTAAAATAATTGTGTATTTCTGTATGCTCAATAGTAACTTCCTCGGGTTTTTCTTTGCACCCCACGTGGAGAATTATCAAAAACCCTAGGGTGTATTTAACAACTTGTTTCATGATGGTTTTCTTTTCGAATGTATGCTTATATCAAGTCCAAATACGGTTTTGAACTATCAAGGAATTGACTCGATACAAAGCTATTAAGCAGTCTTCATTTTAATACGTTGTGGTAGTATGAAAAAGGAGTGAAAAAAGGACTAAAAATGGCTTTGAAACCCCCATTTAGGAGACAGATTCCATTAAGAGAATAACCCCATTATCTTTTAAAACACAACCACGACACTCTTGTAGCGTCGTGGTTTTTTGTTTAATGAGGCTAAGGGGTGGCCTATTTTTTCTTTCTACGTCTTAAGAAAATAAAAAGCGCAATACCTGCAACCCACAAAGGCCAAACATGGAACATGAGTAGAATAATAGACTCGATCATATCCCAACCAAATGAAAACGCATTCTTGGATTTGTCACCAAACGTCTTTTTATACCGGGTGGGTTTTTCGGTATACTCAACCGTTTCATAAAGATCGATCTGTACCGTACTATAAGCCACTTTGTTGGTTAGGTATTTTAACCTTCCCTGAGCCGATTCTATCTCTTCCTGTAAGAGCCTTAGCTTTTCTTCGGTTTCAAGGATATCCTCTACCGTACGGGCTTTGTTGCGCAATACATCTTCATACCTTTTTTTAACTTCCAGTTTGGTCGCCAAGCGCGCTTGTAAATCGATATACTCTTCCGTAACATCTTTAGTGGTCACATTTTCATAGTCCACAAACTCTGCCACGGTGCCAATGGAATCCATAACACTGTCGAATTTTTCCCGAGGAACCTTGAGGGTAAACCTATTTTCCTTTTGGTAGCGATTGTTCTCATAACGGAGATCACTCACATACGCATTATAGGCAGCCGCTATTTTTTTAATCTGTTGCGTAGCAATCTTTACATCCTCTACTTTGTAACGCACCGAAGCAGATTTGATGATCTTCAGGCTTTCTGGGGTTTTTATATTGGTTACATCCGATAGCGCCTTAGCCATTTCCTCAGTTTCCACGGCTTCAAAACTTTCAGATACACCTACTTTGTCCATTGCAAGATCTTCCGTATAACTTGCTTGATTGCATGAAAAAATCAATAAAGTGAAAGATAGGATAAGCACTGCTTTAGTGACCGGTTTAAAACGATTTGTCTTCATAATTTTATATTTTTAAGAATTACTGAAGCAAACCTATGGTTACAGTTACCTACGGGGTTGCAAAACGCTGGTAAAACGATTGTAAATTGTTTTACAATTTGTAAACTACTGATTTTAAACAATATACATTTATTGAGCCCTTCATCTAAAAAACGGTTCCAATTACTGAAAACTGCAGTAGCGGATACATTCCTTAGGGAAAATCACGCGCCGGCATCGTTTAAGGATTGGAAAGGGGACGAGATTGTGGCTTTCCAGGATGACCTGTTTCAAAAGACAAAAGGCCGTGTAAGCGAAAAGTGGTTTTATACCTATTTTAAAAATGAAGCCGAAAAATTACCCCGAATAGACATGCTCAATCTATTGAGCGTATATGCTGGGTATCCCAACTGGAATGCTTTTAATGCGGCACACGGTGGAGCTATTACAGCAAAACAAACAGGACGGAAACGGAAGTCTCTATGGTTGGTTTTACTTGTTGCTCCATTACTAGTGATCGTTTATTTTTTATTGAATCGGGAGAATGAGTTTCAATTCTGTATGATCGATGAGGATCAAAATAAAGCCATCACAAGAATACCGGTTAATATCAAAATCTTAACCGATGACGAGTCCCCAGTATACCTAAAAACAGACAGCCTGGGTTGTTTTAGTTATAGAACCAAGGAGCGTACCATTCGGTTTGTGGCTCAGTCACCATATCATAAAACCGATACCATTATAAGGCATATAGGTTCCAACGGTAACCCTACGGTGAAACTCTCCACAGATGACTACACCTTGATGCTCCGTTATTACAGTACCGGAAATGTAAAGGAGCTTCAAAAACGAAAAGAACAACTTCGTAGACTTATTGCCGATGACGCAGAGATCTATCAGGTTTTCCCCGAACAGAGTGGGATCGAGATGTATTCTAAAGAAGAGTTTATAAATAAATTGACCATTCCTACGAGTAGCTTGAAGAACATCAACATTCTGGACAAAAGGTATTTAGACGGAAAAATTATAAAACTAAAATTCAGCATACAATGAAAAAACTATTGTACATAGTAGTTGCCTGCATGCTGGTTGCTTGTAACCAAGCATATAAAAGTGAAGTTCCTGCGAATGAAGATCTTTCAGAAATGGACAAAGTAGGAGAAGCAACAGAAGTAGAGACGAAGGTGATTCTAAACTACAAGGTTCTTGCCGAGCAAAAACTTAACGATTATGCAGACCTCTTAAGGTTGCAACAGCAACACCCTGAATTTGAAGAGGAGATAGCCAAGCAACTCATGCAGCTGTCCAAAGATTCAATCATTCCTTTTTCTGAAACAAAGAAGATTGTGATTAGCGAACTTCAGCAGATAGGGGAGGTTCAGGATATTTCCGATTCTGTACAACAAGTCACCTTTAGCATACAGGTTGAGACCGATACTTCGGTACTTCGTGACACCCTAAATGCGATATTTACTACGCGACAGGTGCAGCTTGATGATACCGAGCACACTACAGTTAAAGTTTCTTTCGAAAAACAGTAATGCGACGGAGTACCTATATTTCTTTAAATTTTTTCAATCTGGCTTTATTTTTGATCGAATGAAATATGATTAACCCTAACCCTATGAAGCGTCTTGCCCTATTTTTTGTATGGATTCTGATGTTGAAACCACTTTACGCTCAGGATACATACAATGAAGACATTACAGGTGAATATACTGTGATCTCCACCAATGGATTAAACCTAAGGTCTGCTCCAGGTTCTCAATCCAAAGTACTGAAAAGACTCTCTTTCGGGACTAAGGTAACCGTTTTGGAAAACAAATATTTTCGTAGGGATACTATTGGGGCAAAGGTTTTTTACCATGGAAACAGGAAAAGCGAACACCCTATCATTGGTCACTGGGTAAAAGTATTGCACAAAAACACAGAAGGATTTCTTTTCGACCCCTATCTAGAGAATTTGGCTTCCTTGGACAACTATCAATACTTAGTAGATGATTCCGAGAAGTATTTAAACAAGGATTTTGTGCTGTTATTTCCGGGGGAGGACTGTTATAACAATTTTTGGCCCATAGAAGGGATGAACTTATTGGGTTGCTACAAAGATGGTGACGGGTTTAAGTTAAAAAAGATCGAGTTGAGTTATTACAAAAGCTGGATCGATCCCAATTCTGCAAATGCCGAAATGGAAATAAACTTATGGATTGGAGCCAAAGACAACAAAGACCTACTATTTATTGTGGGAAGTAAAGGGAAGCTAAAAGAAGGAAAGCTTAGTGGCGTATATGGCTCCACATCATTAGGGAATATTGAACAATTTGAAAAGCTTGACGTAGTTGGGTCTATGGAGGAATCTAAATTAATTCTGAAAGAATCCTCAAAAAAACAAGTGTTGAATCCTAAATCACCCCATCTTTATCCAACTTATACCGTAATTTGGGAAGGGGATCTGGACTTCGATGGAAAGTTGGATTACATCATTTCCTTTGGGGATAAATCTCAAAACACCTATTTGTTCCTGAGTAGCCAAGCAGAAGAAGGAGAATTAGTAAAACCCGTAGCTGTATTTTTTAGTGGTTATTGCTGTTAGCTCACGGTCATTCCACCAACACCTTAATGGATTGATACCCAAAATAGGTATAGAGTGCAAGGAAGTAGGATCCTTGGGCAAGACCTTTAGTGTTCCAAGAAACCGTATGTTCCCCTTTGGGTTTTCTTCCTTCCCATAGGGTTTGTACCCGTTGGCCATCTGCAGTATATAAGCTCAATTCGCAATAAGTGTTGTTTACAAGATCCACAAGGATTTCGGTTTGGGTGGTAACGGGATTAGAACCCATAAGTTTTAGGGTATGCCCTTTGGGTGTTGGTACTATAACATCTGCGACACCCAAGGTCGGATCCGAATAACGATACACGTTTACCCCCGAACCAAACATTAGTGTGCTGTTCACCCGAAAAAACCGATTGAAACTTTGTCCTATGTCTGGTTGATATTCCCAGGTTTGTCCCCCATCTTCCGTTTCGTAGAACAATTGGCTAAAGCCGCCTATCCACCCAAGGTCTTCGTTAAGTAAGCCAATGCCCTGCATGGTCCCAGAGGTATTGGAAGTTTCTACCGTTTGTAATTGCCAACTCTGTCCGCTATCTACCGACTTAAAATACTGTGGACTGGGTTCAAACTCTTCGATGGATGCATAAAAAATAGCATCGTCGAGCATTTGTAGCTTCCAAGCGCGTTGGTTGGTATGTTCGCCAATGGCGAGTTCGTTCCACGTAGTTCCACCATCCGTGGTTCCGATAACAATAGCTTTTAAACCTGTTCCTTGAGCACTTTGCCCTACGGCAAATCCCCGATTGGAATCCACGAAGTGGATGTCCACCAAACCATTGCATAGCGATGCCATACTATTATAGGTCCAAGTTTCCCCTTGATCTGTGGTTTTCATGATGTAGGCCGATCCAAAAAAGACTCCTGTAATGAAGAGGGTGTTTTCGTCTGCCATGGACATACCACAAATCCCAGGTACATTTACAGGCAGGGTGTTGGAGATGTTGGTCCAGCTTTGCCCACCGTCTGTGGTTTTCAGTAACGTGGCAGAAGGGTTCCCGTTGGCAAGGGTTCCCGCAAAGCCAATTTGGGTATCGTAAAATTCGATACTCCTAAAGTAATGGTCACCGTTGAGGTGTTGTTGGCTCCAGGTTTCGCCCCCATCCGAAGTATGTAGGATCTGCCCAGCACCATCGGCAACCCATCCGTGGTTTTCATCTACAAAGTACATGTCTTCAAAACGCCAACTTAGGGTGCTGGCGCCAAGAGTTTCCCAACTTTGCGCAATAACAGTCGTACAACAAAAAAACAAGGCAATGGGGAAGCAAAGGGAAGTGAGGTATTTCATCGATTCGATTTTAGGGATAACACCCCAAAATTATTTTCCAGCATCCATTTAAAATAGGAAAAAAACGAAATCCGTTAGCCAACCCTAAGGTTCAGAATATCTCCATTAGGATTGATCGATTTAAGGAATTGCAATGGGTTTAACCCAGTAAACTGTTTAAAATCACGAATGCAATGGGACTGATCGTAATAACGGTGCTTAAATGCCAATTGGGTTAATGATTCGTGGTTTCCCCTCCGCAAATCGCCGATGATGTTGTTGATTCTCTGTGTACGCAAAAAAAGCTTTGGGGAGATACCTACCTCCCTTTTAAAGCGTTGCTCCAATCGTCTAACACCAATTCCTAGACGTCCAAGGTTGACAGAAGTATTGTGAAGGGATACGTTAGAGAAAAAAGGTTGCAAACTTGTTGTTTCACTATTGTTTACAAAAGGCGAAAGGTATTTTTCTACATGGTTAACCCTTTCTTCGAGTCCTTTGGAGAGATAGATTTTTTCTTGAAGGGTTTGAATTTCATTCAACCCTAAGTCCGTTAAATCAACACAACTATTCGTAAGGTGATGCATATCCGTTTTCCAGATGCTATAGGCAGTCCAAGGATAAAATTTCACCCCAAAAACATCCAGATCGCTTTTTGGGAGCCATAAATCCACATGCTTTTTTATCTGTCCAAATACATGAAACCGGCCCGTTCTAGGATTAGTTACATTATCGGGGAAGTTGCATTGCCACGGATTGCCTAAATGAAAAACCCAATCCACGTACCCATCAGGCACAAACCGATAAGGAACCGCATCCGAATCGCTTTTGGACAATCGTAAGGTCCAGAAATAGGCGATTAGGTGTTGGTATGGATGCGAAGGAAGGTGTTTTTCGAAAACCATAGCTAAATGTACACAATTTAAAAGTAGGTCGATAAGCAAATCTTGCTATAAAAAAGCACCTCAAAGGAGGTGCTTTTCTACATTAAAACTATTCTTTCACGATTTTTTTCGTGGTTTGCTTTCCATTGTTAAATACCGTACAGAGATACACTCCGGGGTTCCATCTCGAAACATCTATTTGGAGTTCCTGTTTTTCGGTTTTTCCTGAAAAATATTCCTTCCCCATAATATCCTTGATACGTATTTGTGTTTCCCCTTGGATTTTGTTTGCTGAAAGATCCAACGTAATGGAGTCCTTGGCGGGATTGGGGGAAATGCCTACTTCCAAACCTTCCTTCTGTGTTGGTGCAGGCGTAGGGACTATATTAAAATTGGGTCTCACCTCATGCGGATCAGACTCTTCTTCTCCCAAAACACGTTCGCAACAGGCAATGGTGAAAAATTTATCCACAGAATGCCAAGGGCTTCCCACAGCCAATCGGAAACGGTATACCTTATTGGGGCGCAATTGGTACCCAGCAGGTAGAAAACTGGCAATGTCTATGTTGTTGGGTACCGTACAACCCGTACATACCCATGCCGAATGCAATATGAGGATGTCGTTCCAACCCAGAAGATCGAATTCTGCGATTTCCACAAAATAACCGTCTTCATTACAACTGTCGGTTCCATCTACCAAAAGATCGTCCACCAAGCACAACTCAGCAACATCTTGAGGCCCATATAGCGATGGCATCTGGATAATCCTATTGGGGAATCGGAAATCGAAGTCGGCCGTAGGAGGCGCTCCCACCAGACAATCCGAACAATTGAATACTTGGTAATGGGGTTTCCTGTTGGTATGGTAGTCGGTTCCCTGATTGCTCTTATCGCCAGCTAGTGTGAACTTACAGTCGTAAATGGCCGAAGCCCAAGAACCATTCATGTTTCCTCCTTCCTGATAAAAATGGATAAACGAGTTCCCCGCATCGTACAAAAGAGCACGGGCCCTGCTATTGTCGGTCCAGGAAATCAGTAAGCGATCGTTATTGTCTACGTTTACCTTCGTTTTTGTATTTCCGAAGATTGTTGAGGTGGTTCCCCCTGAGATTCTTTTTATTCCAGAAAGGCCATTAATATAAAAAACTTCGCCATTGGATCGCAATGCCACTTGGTGCGAATTGTTGCTTTCCAGGTTTCTTCTGCTAAACCCTCCAGTAAATGGATAGATAGCACTTACGGTTGAAGCCGCTGGGTTTGCTGCATTGTAATTGTACTTTTTGATATAGGAAGTTAAACTCGCATCTACACCACGGGAATACCCGATTAGGATCTTTCCATTGTTATAATCCATGAATTGGGACCGAAGGTTGGAGGTAGGTGGGTGATAATGGGTAATGTTATTGGCAACACTAATGTTCCCTTTATAGGTAAGTACCCAGTTATAACTTTTAATCCTCAAGTTATTCCCCTCAAACAAGGAGACCAAAACATCGTTGTTATTGGCAATTTCCAAATCGAACATAGCTCCCCCAATATTGTGGTTTACTATATTTTGCCCTACCAAGGATCCCGTTGAATTAAATTGTTTCAGGACAAGTTTACTTACTGTGCCATAGTTTTGAACCCCCAGCACATAAATAAAGTTATTGCTGGAAATTTTTACACGGCTCACTACGTACCCCACATTAAATACGGCAATATCCGAAGTAAGCGGAATACCATTGGAGTCGAAAATTTTTAGAAAGGTACCTGTACTCCCAGGAGCTGGACTGGGATTCTGGTTTCCATAGGTGACGACCATGTACTGGTCGTTCATGTCGGTATCCACTTTCCAGTTGGGCTGTGAATAGTTGGTCGCTGGGGTCGATGGTGTAATATTCCACTGCCCGTAAAGTGTTGGTGCCATGAATAGGATGGCCATACATACTAAAAGTTTTAGAGTTTTCATGATTTCTAATTTTTTAAAGTGTTATACCATCACATCCAGCACAAGGGATTTTGTTACCCTATCGTATTACCTTATGTTTTTATTTTTTTGGTTTCCAGTGGAGTATATTGTAAATAAGGAGGGTTGTGGATAATTAAGACTCAATCTGTTGATTGGATAGAATGTCTATGAGCGGCTTTAGTGCAAAGAGCTTACACGTATATAAATTCATGAAAGACTTATACGATATACAAATGGAAGAAGTTGGACTGGGTATTTTACCCTAAAATAGTCCAATACATTACTTGTTGAAGCTATGTATTTTTAATTTTTACTCTACAATGACTTTGTAAGAAGATTGTACGGCTCCGTTTTTTAGAGTAACCAAGTACATACCTTTAGAAAATGCCTCCATGTTTAAAGTGGATGAAGTAGTATCCATGATTTGAGCAAAGAGCTTTCTTCCATGGATATCCCGAATATGGACTTCAAAATCTTGAACTCCTTCGGGAGCTTTTATCTGTACCAAGCCAGAGCTTGGGTTGGGATAGAGTGTAAATGCCTGTTGCTGGGACTCCTCTATGGAAAGCGTACTTCCTTCAACGAGGGTAAGGTGGTTGTTTATATCAGGATTTTCCAATACATCTACGATTCCACTTAACCAAGTCACTTTTAAATAGTCGATGGATGTGGCATCCCCGATGCCAAAGAATTCGTAAGCTGAGTTTTGTCCTAAATAACCTTCCCCGCACAGAGTATAGTTGTATTGCTTTTCACCATTCACCGAAATCTCCATCATCGAACCAATTCCTTGCCGGTTGCTTTCGGTACCTTCCAATTTTACCTTGAGCCAATTTTGGGTTTGGGGGCATTCGTTTTTCCAAATAAAGATGTCGTTGGGGGCAAAGTTTAACACGATCATATCTGGAAAACCATCGTTGTCGATGTCCCCTATGGCATTGGCATAACTAATGGCTGTGTCATTTTCGAAGCCAGCATCTTCAGGAATGGTATAGTTTCCTGTGCCATCATTTTCATAAAAAGCAGAAGTTAGATGCAACTCGGGATCGGTCCAAGAACTGCTTACGTAGAGATCCAGATCGCTGTCGTTATCGGCATCCAAATAAACAGCGCCCCAAGCTACAGTCTCCATAAGGGTGCCGTTGGCTGCTGCAACGTCTGTAAAAGTATTGTCGCCGTTATTCCTAAAGAAGGCATTTCCTTCTGGGGTGTTGGTTACATAGATATCCATCCACCCGTCCCGGTCGTAGTCACCTATAGCAGTAGACATGGCATTAATGGCAATATCCGTTCCCGTGGCGGCTCCCACTTCGGTATAAGTACCATCCCCGTTATTACGGTACATGAGGTTTGGATTTTGGGGGCGGTCATTGGCAATGTAAATGTCCTGCCATCCATCGTTATTGTAATCGAAAAACGAGGAACAAAAACTAACGTGATCTTCTAAAGGCAAACCTGTTTCAACGGTAACATTGGTAAAAGTGCCATCCCCATTATTCCTGAATAGTTTGTTGTGATAAATAGGATCGTCTTCATGGCGGGAATTTTGAAACAGATCGAGCCATCCGTCATTATTGTAATCCCCCCAAGAAGCCCCCCAGTCGTGAAGATCTGAGGAAGCAAGCCCTGCAGCTTCAGTAATATCCGTAAACGACATAGTTCCATCGTTTTCGTACAGTCGTCTGCTATGGGTGTTACTGGAAGCATACAGATCGTAGTCACCATCGTTGTCGAAATCGACCCAAACCACACTTTTGGTTTCCCCCATATTGTCGTCTAATCCTAAGTCTATCTCCTGAAAGGCGCCTTGCGTATTTCTATAAAACCGAACAGGTTCTCCTAGTTCGGAAGTAACGGTTATATCATCCCATCCATCGTTGTCGAAATCGAAAAACGAAATACCCCCGCCTAGGGTTCCTCCTCCGAACGAGGAGCCGGAACACCCCAAAAGGGCTGCTTGCTCACTAAATAGGATTTGAGCATGTAAAGGAAGGAAAACACAGCATAAAAATGCTAATACGAAGATGGAACGGATCGTTTTCATAAGGATTAGTTGGTATCAAGCTACTCAAATATAACGAATTATGAGAATACTTTTACTTTTTGGAGTCGCTCTCTTGGATACAACAATTATGGGGTGTTTACCCCTGCAAAACAGGTTGCCCACCCCGTGTTTTCCTGGTAGTTACTTTGGTTATTTGCTGTATTAGTAACCATTAAATCTTTTAAATATGAAAAATTATGTCAATTGGGTCATGGGCCTACTGGTTGTAGTAAGTATTTCGATTGGTTGTGACAAAGATGACACAGTACCTGTAACGAATGCTAATCTCGAACAAGAGTTAAACAACAGTGAACGTGGGTTGTTCTTTCCATGGGATTATGTTATGGATTGGCGATACAGTAGGGCAGAATGCGCTACGGGACCTGGGGTTTGCTTTAGAAACGGATATGGTGACATTTTTAGGATGTATACCAAACCGGGCGATGATTACGTAAGTGAAGTTACCCGCTTTATGGATCGGCTTATGGCCGATAATGACGATCCAGATGATGGATTGATTGTTTTTAGTATCGAAGGAAATACCCTTCGTCTTATCTTTTCAAGGGCATTGGAGGAAGATGTGTTTATCGTGGAAGAAGATCAGGTAATTCGTGGCGAATTAGCCGAACGATTGGGTCGCGAGCAGATTAGTATTCCAGCGGGCGAATACGAAGTACATTATGGAAGCTTCGAGCACGGAGAATCCTATATCAATGTAGAATAGTTGCAAAACCCCCATTTTTTTGGGTGTATGAAGAAAAAAGGCCTCTCATGAGAGGCCTTTGCTCCTTTTTAAATTACAAAAGCTTTTGGATTCTAGGAAGCTTTTTTTCTAAAAAAATTTGTGGTATTCCCGCATTTCTTTCATGTACAATCCATTGAATTTTTTTGTTTAAACAACTGATTTTAAATAATTTAGAATATCAAATTGAAATACCCCAATCTTGTTCGGTTTGAACGATTTTCACTAGGACTAACCAATTTCTTCGTTATGCGCGCAGTGTAGTTTTTTTACACAATGAAAGCTTTTGGGGAGAAGCTATTTCACTTTCCTGTTTCCATCGGTACAATGGAATCGGGAGCCAGACTTCTTATGGCTCTTTTCGAAAATCACTGAGAGGTTAATTCCTCAAATCTTAAGTAAAACAAATTCAAAAATCAACCATCATGAGAAATTTTAAATTTTTTCAGTATTCATTAATCCTTTTATTGATTTTTTCAGTGACCACTACGGTAACTGCGCAAGAACGAGGTGTGCAGTCCGATGACTCAATGACCCTTTTCGAAAACGTGATGAATTCACGCCAACCCATTAACGGGACCAATACTTACGACGGTCTCAATGCAGGTACTACCGGTAACTATGGGTCTTACTTTGGTGCCAATTCAGCTTTTGCTATTGGAGCAGCTCCTTTCCATAACAGTTTTATGGGTGCTTTTAGTGGGTACAGTACTACCGATGGACAGTACAATACCTACCTAGGGGCAGGAGCTGGATACCGAAACACTACAGGGAACTACAACGTAGCAGTAGGTTTCGTAGCTGGGTTCAGCAATATTACAGGAGAGCGAAATGTCTTTATAGGAAACTTTGCCGGTTTCAACGAAACAACCAGCGATAAGTTGTATATAGACAACAGCAATACAGTTACTCCTTTATTATATGGTGATTTCGCAGCCGATAAATTGGGGATCAATACCAACCAACTGCCAAACAATGTTGGAGGGGCCGATACCAGTGCCTATAGCTTATATGTTGAAGGAGGAATCCTTACCGAAGAGTTAAGGGTACGAACCGGTTGGGCCGACTATGTGTTCGAATCCGACTATACTTTAATGCCTTTGAGTAAGGTAGAAGCCTATATTTCTGAAAATGGACACCTGCCTAATGTGCCTTCGGCTACACAGGTAGAAGCTCAAGGAATTGAAATAGGGGATATGACCCGTATTCAGCAGGAAAAAATAGAAGAATTAACCCTTTACATTATCGAGTTAAAAAAACAAGTGGACGAGCTCAACCAAAAGGTGAAAGATCTTTCTGAAAAGTAATTCTAAGTAAAACTTAAAATTGAAGATCATGAAAGACGCAAATAAAATAGGAGCTTTGCTCATATGCTTGTTGTTCTCAGTGACCCTTTTGGGACAGGAGGACAGAATCGATACTAAGATTGACAACTGGAGATATTGGAAGGAAAAAGCCGAATTGGGTATTATTCCTTTTAATCCGGACGACCCAACCAAGCCAGCAACCTACGTAGGGGACCAAAATCGAATGATGGATGGTCCAGACGTACTGCTAATTGGAGGAGGAACCACAACACAAAGTGAGAATTCGGTTTTTGTGGATCCTAACAACAACCAAACAGCCTTGGTGTCCAACAACTCTACCTTGGGAAGCTCTGTACAGGGAACCAATGCCCTTTTCTCTTTCGATGGGGGAGCCACCTGGACAGGAGGTACCGGAGGTGCCGGAGGTAATAACTCTGGGGATCCTGCCGCTGCCATTAGTTTAGGGGGGACCAGTTATATTGGTCACATAGCCCCAGGTTTTAAACAGGGGGTATCCATCTCCAATGACAACGGGGCTACTTGGTCGGTTAGCAGTGTTTCTGCAGCCGCTGGTTTCTTGGACAAAAACCATTTGTGGGTGGATAATTCCAGTGTAAGTGCATTCCAAGGAAATGTATACAGCTCTTGGACCAACTTTGGAGGCGCTGCTAACAACCAAATCGAAATCTCCAGGTCCACTAACAATGGAACCACCTGGTCTGCCCCATTGAATATAAGTGCTGGGGTAGCAGCAGGAAGCCATAACCAGGGGGTCAATATTCAAACAGGGCCCAACGGCGAAGTATATGCTGTTTGGGCTATTTACGATAGTTGGCCTGCTAGGGAAAATGCCATTGGGTTTGCCGTATCCAACGATGGAGGTGTAACCTATGGAGCTCCAACACGTATCCACAATAACATTCAGGGGGTACGTTGGCAGCCAGGATTTCCTATTGCCAATCCACATGGTAAGAACATGCGAAGTAATTCCTTCCCAGGAATGGCTGTGGATATAAGCGGGGGACCCAACAATGGAAATATCTATGTGGTATGGGCCAATGTGGGGATCCCTGGAATTAACACAGGAACCGACGTAAGTATCTACATGATGACCTCTACAGATGGGGGAGTCACTTGGTCCACACCCGTAAAAGTGAACACAGACCCTGCAGGGAATGTACAGTACTTCCCTTGGATTACGTGTGACCCTGTGAACGGAAACCTGAGTGTCATTTTTTATGATGACCGAAACGTAGGTGGGACCGATGTGGAAGCTTGGGTGGCCGATTCTACCGATGGTGGACTTACATGGAGTGATTTCAGGGTAAGTGATGTTTCCTTTACCCCAGCACCCATTCCAGGTTTAGCTGGTGGTTATATGGGGGATTATCTGGGTATTTCTGCTAACAGTGGAAATGTATACCCCGTTTGGACCGACAATAGGACAGGAACGGTATTAACCTATACATCTCCCTATACATTGGCGGGTTGTGTAAATAATCTGGTGATTACTACCGATGTCCTTAGTGGATCGGTCGATAATCAGGAAGCATTAAATACCATTACAGCTTCCAATACCGTGTTTTCTGGAGGACAAGCCGTGTATCATGCCGGCGATGAGGTTCTTTTGGTGGACGATTTCGACGCCCTTAACGGATCTGTTTTTAGAGCATACATAGAAGCCTGTACAGGTGTCTTTACTCCACTAACAGATGGCGAAATTACGCGCGCAACTAAACCAAGATTGAACGAGTACTACAAAGAAGACACAGGCGCCAAAGTGCTCAACATTCACCCTAATCCAACCCATGGTATGTTTAATATTGGTTTGGGAGATGGTGAACTGAATGCGTTCGAAGTAGAAATATACAGCGTGAGTCGTGGATTGATGTATTCCAACGCCTTTCAGCAGGAGGGAATAGACACCTTCCAAATCGATATTTCGAACTTCCCCGATGGCGTGTACATTGTTAAATTGATTACTTCCGATTCCCAACAGGTATATACTGGGAAGATTATTAAAAACAGATAATCTTCTGGGAATCATTTTTGCCCTAGATCCATAAAGAAACCGCCTAAGTAATCTTAGGCGGTTTCTGCTTTTCTTTTAGGGTTGTTTATTCCTTAATTAGTTTCTTTATTATTGTCGTTCCGTTGTCGAATGTTAGTCGAACAAAGTAAATTCCAGGTCTTTGTTTGTCGATGCTAACTTCCGTATCAAACTCCGAGTTTAGTGTTTTAATGGTAGTTCCACTCATGTCGGTCACTTTAATTTCTGAAATAAGGGAGTCGCTCTCGTTTAAAATTTGGAAAGAACCTTTAGTGGGATTGGGGGAAAGTACTATTTTATGACCTCCACCGCCATTTCCGTTGCAACTCAGGGTTCGGGTTCCTGTAATTTTTGTACACGAGCTACCATCCGTTAACGTAGGGTAGGCATTTACGATAAGGATACAGTTGTCATAGTTATTGCCAGGGGGTAAGTAGATTGGGACAGTATGTTGATTCCAAGGATTTCCTGTAGTGGTACCCAAGAATACCTCATTACCTCCATTTACGCCACAAATTCTATAGTACCAATCGATACTGGCAATATCTGCATATCCTCCAAAATTAGCTTGGTAATCCATGCAGTTTCCTACTTCGTTAATAAACATTTGAGCCGAACTTGGAGGGCAACTGGGATCGCCTCCACCTTGGCCAAGACAAAATACCGAGATGTTTTCTGAATGGGAATCCTCGCAATTACTTGGGGAGGATGGATTAATAATCTCGAACCGTACATTGTAAGTTCCTGAATTTTGAAAATCGTAGGTAAAGTCTTCCAAGGTACTCACCAACACGTTATCCACATACCAGCGGTACTGAAAATTAGGACAATGCTCTCCGTTATTTATTCCGTTGAAATTTGCAACGCATTGGTTGGTATTGGCATTAAAATCGGCAACCATCCCACAAGAAGTGGATCCACATCCAGAAACAAAACAACTACGTATGGCGGTTTGAATTTCCAATTGCGGGAGGGAATTAAGAGGATCCTCTAAGAAATATTTCATTCGCCTTACCTGTAGTGGTGTAAATCCATCGAAGCAGGAGACAGGGTTGCAACTTCCCGTATTCGGAAACATATAGTTGGTAATATCGGGATCGGGGAATTCCGAACTCACACACCCAAAGGGAATAGTGGTATTGTCATTTACAGCCGTAGCCGTGCAGGTATTGGTATTACAGGTGTAATCCGTATCTATGGCACTGGTATCCCCAACATAATCCCCTGAAGAATATTTATTGCTTCCACTGGGGCATTCTACAATGTGTCCAGAAAAGCCGTCGCCGTTTTCACAATTGTTATTGTTGGCACCCGAGGCACCGTAGCCAATGGTTCCATGAAACGGGTGAAACAGACCAAGAACATGCCCCAATTCATGTGCCAATACATCCGTGCTTGCATGATCGAGGGTAAAGGCTACCATAGCTCTATCGGCAATTCCATTGGCTGCAGAACCACCAAAGTTCCTGCCGTAAAAGAATAGGTCTATACCATCACTATGCGCATAGGAGTTTAAGGGGCCAAAATTAACCGTAGGACAGGTTCCCCCTCCCTGGATGACATTCCAGTCGTATACCGAATCGTCGTTAATTTCCCTAACGTTTCCATCCCAAATAAAACTGATGCCTGTTCCGGCAAATTGATTGTTTAACTGACTTACTTGGGTATTTATAACTGACGAAGGAACCCCTCCTGTTAAATCCCCTCTCATCACATTGTGTACATACACCGTAAGGCAATAGGAATTGTTATTTACATGTGGAAAGGTGTTTACATGTATGTAGTCACTCATTTTTGAGCCTTGAACCGAAGGTGTGGTGGCACATGAATGTTGTGCTTGAGCGATGTTCATGCTTAGAAAAACACCCACTGCAATAAGGAATAGCATCCTTTTAAAGTTGTTGAAGGTTTTCATATTTATGGTTTTAGTGTTACGAAAGCTCGGGTACTACCGCTTTTAAATACGAATTCCTCAACATGGGGCAATATACATCCATAACGCATTATCGCTTTGGCAATACGCTTTTCTGGAGTACGTTGAAAACAATTGTAAACAAGTGATTACTTGTGGGGAATAATCAAATATAGCGATATACAGCTATACCATCAATGTGTGGATTCATTAAATGTATCTGTTTTCTTTAAGAAAAAGGAGAAAATCATTAAAACACGTACCGAAATTGAGTTTTGAAGGCTATTTCAAAAGAAAAATACCCAGTATCTTTGAAACATGGCAGAAGCGTCCGTAAAACTTCAGATTTCCACCTTACCCAACGATCCTGGGGTCTATCAATATTATGATAAGGAAGAGAAGCTTTTGTATGTGGGAAAAGCCAAAAACATAAAGAAGCGGGTAAGTTCCTATTTCACCAAAGAACACGATAATGCACGGACACGTCTTTTGGTAAAACGGATTCATACCATTAGGCATATTGTGGTCGCCACAGAGACCGATGCACTGTTGCTGGAGAACAACCTCATAAAAAAATACCAGCCCAAGTACAATGTCATGCTCAAGGACGATAAAACGTACCCATGGCTTTGTATTAAGAATGAACGTTTTCCCAGGGTTTTTTCCACCCGAAAACTCATTAAGGACGGTAGTGAATACTATGGCCCCTATACCAGTATGAAAACGGTGCACACCTTGTTGGAGCTCATTAGGGGATTATACCCTTTACGTACCTGCAACTACGACCTTGCCGAAGAGAAAATAAAGGCCGGAAAATATAAAGTATGCCTGGAATACCACTTAGGCAATTGCTTGGGCCCTTGCGAAGGGAAGTATACCGAAGCAGTATATAACCAGAACATTCAATCCATCCGCAACATCATAAAAGGAAACTTTAAGGAGTCGTTACAGGGGTTTAAGCAACAAATGAAGGAACATGCTGAGGCATTGGAGTTTGAAGATGCACAAAGGATAAAGGAGAAGATAGATGTGTTGGAGAACTATCAGGCAAAATCGACCGTGGTAAACCCCAAAATAAACAATGTGGATGTCTTCTCCATTGTAAGTGATGAAAGCTATGCCTATGTCAATTTCCTTCAGATTTCCTTTGGAAGCATCATCCGTTCCCACACCCTGGAAATAAAGAAGAAACTGGACGAAACCGATGCAGAACTGTTGGAATTGGCGGTAGTGGAATTGCGGCAACGGTTTCATTCCCAATGCAAAGAAATCTATGTTCCCATCGATATAAAAACAGAGGAAGGGGTTAAGGTGCATATCCCTAAACTAGGGGACAAAAAGAAGATATTGGAACTTTCCACCCGAAATGCCAAGTATTATAGGATGGAACGTTTTAAGCAGGCCAAAATAGTGGATCCAGACCGTCATGAAAACCGGATCATGGCGCAAATGAAAAAAGACCTTCGTCTCAGTGAAGAACCTAGGCATATAGAATGTTTCGATAATAGTAACATTCAAGGAACCCATCCAGTGGCTGCCTGCGTGGTTTTCAAGAATGGGAAACCCAGTAAAAAAGACTACCGAAAGTTCAATATAAAAACGGTTGAAGGCCCCGACGATTTTGCTTCCATGGAAGAAGTCGTGTACCGCCGTTACAAAAGATTGAAAGAAGAAGGGCAACCCTTACCACAATTAATCATCATAGATGGGGGGAAGGGACAGTTGTCCTCTGCACTGAAAAGTTTGGATAAACTCGAGTTGAGGGGAAAAATTGCTATTATAGGAATAGCAAAACGTTTAGAGGAATTGTTCTATCCAGGCGACCCTATTCCGTTGTATTTGGATAAAAAATCCGAGACTTTAAAAATCATACAACAATTAAGGAACGAAGCCCATCGTTTTGGAATAACCTTCCATAGGGACAAAAGAAGTAAAGATGCATTAACGTCTGGCTTGGAAACCATCTCTGGCATAGGGGAGAAAACCATTTTGGAGTTGTTAAAACAGTTTAAAAGTGTTAAACGAATAAAAGAAGCGGATTTCGATGCTTTGGAAAAAGTGATTGGAGCCAGTAAAGCAAAAAAAATTGTAGCACATTTTAGGTAATTACGTCTAAAAGAGAAAAGTTGGTATTGAAACGAATCCTTATTATATGTAGTCTGTTGGTGTGTACTTTGGGCTTTTCGCAAGAAGAGAAAGACCTAAAGGTAGGATTGGTGTTGAGTGGTGGTGGTGCAAAGGGATTGGCACATATTGGAGCCCTTAAGATCATTGAAGACGCTGGAATTGAGATCGATTATATAGGCGGAACCAGTATGGGAGCCATTATCGGTGCTTTGTATGCTTCTGGGTATCGGGCACAACAACTTGACTCTATTTTTAATGTACTCGATTTCGAGACTCTAATCCAGGATGAAGTTCCCAGGGGAAGCAAGACTTTTTATGAAAAAGAAGAGGCAGAGAAGTATGCCTTAACACTTCCCTTCGATGATTTTAAACTGAAACTCCCTTCAGGGATTTCCAAAGGACAGAACATATACAACTTATTGTCACGCTTACTGATGCATGTTAAGGATGTGGATGATTTCAGTGAGTTGCCCATTCCGTTTTTTTGCGTGGCTACCAATATAGAAACGGGAGAAGAGGTCATTTTGGATAAAGGATATCTCCCTAGGGCGCTCACTGCCAGTGGGGCCTTGCCGTCGCTTTTTCAACCCGTTACCATTAACGACACCATTTATGTGGATGGCGGTGTTGTAAACAATTACCCAGTCGACGAAGTATTGGCTATGGGAGCCGATATAGTGATTGGCGTAGATGTACAGGATGCATTGCGGGATCGGGAAAAACTGAAATCGGGAGTAGATGTGTTGGTGCAGATTAATAACTACCGTACCATAAAAGCCATGGAGGATAAACGGAAAAAAACACATCTGTACATTAATCCATCTATAGAGGATTTTTCGGTGGTTTCTTTCGATGAAGGCAGAAAGATCATTCAGTCAGGGGAAGAAGCAGCCGAGAAATTAAGGTCTCAATTGGAAGAACTTGCCCAGAGACAGACCAAAAAGGAACGAAAAACCATACCCTTTGTGCGTCAAAATTCGCTGTACATAAAAAACGTGTTTATTCATGGCAACAAGGACTATACCCGTTCCTATGTGTTGGGAAAACTGAAGTTGAGAACCCCGGCCGAGATTACCTATGAAGCGTTTAGCAATGGGGTTAACAACCTTTCAGCAACGGGCAATTTTGATGGGATCGATTATAAGTTGGTGGAAGATACTAATAGTCCTGGGGAGTATAACCTCGAATTTTATTTGCGGGAAAGCGAATCCAGGACACTTTTGCGTTTTGGTGCTCATTATGACGATTTGTTTCGTTCTGCAGCATTGATAAACGTTACCCAAAAGCGATTGTTGACCAATAACGATGTGGCTTCTTTGGATATTGGTATAGGTGATAACATACGGTACAATTTCGATTATTATATTGACAAGGGCTTTTATTGGAGTGTGGGGCTTAATTCAGCTTTCAATAGTTTCGATAAAGATGTAGCCATCGATTTTATTCTGAAAGAAAACAATGTGCCCGATACCGCAGCAGTGAATGAAATCAACCTGCAATACGACGATTTTACCAACCAATTGTTTGTCCAAACCGTTTTCCAGCGAACGTTTTTATTGCGTTTGGGAGCCGAACACAAATGGTTGAGGTATTTGTCCGAAACCATTGGTATCGACGAAAACAACCTACCCCGTACGGTGTTCGAAAACACCAATTATTACAGTACCTATGGGGCTTTAAAATTTGATAGCTTCGATAACAAGTATTTTCCGCGTAAAGGGTTTTATTTTGAAGGGGATTTCCACTGGTACCTTTTTGCAAATGGGGGAAATGAATCTTTCGAACCCTATAGCATAGGGAAAGCCCAAATGGCCTATGCGCATTCCTTTTCCCCGAAATTTTCGGCAGTGCTCACCAACGAAGGTGGTGTTAAGTTTGGGAGTACCAAGACCCAGTCGCTCGATTTTTTTATGGGAGGATATGGTTTTAAACCCTTAAACAACATTGTTCCTTTCTATGGCTATGAAGGATTAAGCTTGCGTGGCGACACTTATTTAAAGGCTTCATTGTTATTGGATTACGAAATCTTCAAAAAACACCACATCAGTGTAGCGGGAAATATCGCCAACATTGGGGATCGCCTTTTTGAAACAGGGGCTTGGATCGACGGAATCGATTATAGCGGTTATGCCTTTGGCTATGGCTTGGAAACCATTTTGGGTCCCATAGAGGTTAAGTATTCCTTCTCTCCCGAAAGGGATACCGACGAATGGTATGTTAACGTAGGGTTCCGCTTTTAAGGCATTCTTGGGTCGACAGAACCTTTTTTTTCCGATATTTGTAACATGGTAACTAAAACTTGGAAATATTTATTACTTCTTCTCAAGTTTCTTTTAAAGAGAAATCCAGAATAGTACGCCTCTTTTTTTGCTAAAAAACAAGTACTAACGTAAATTTACTACCATGCCATTTTATCATAAATTAGGGAAGATTCCTCCCAAACGACATATTCAATTTCGGAAACCCGACGGAACTTTGTATTCCGAACAATTATTTGGAACTATTGGGTTCGATGGAATGTATAGCAATTCCTACCACGAACAACGTCCAACCCAAGTAAAGGCCATAAACGGCCAATACAGTGTAGCCCCAAAGGTTGCCAAGGCTAACAACTTGCAATCGTACCGTTTTAGGGGCTTTCAAGTACCTCCAGAAGATGATTACTTAAAAAGCCGAAAGGTAATCCTAACCAATAGCGATTGCAATATCATATTGTCGGCACCCAGAAAATCTCAGGAAGATTATTTCTATAAAAACACCGATGCCGACGAACTGCTTTTTATTCACAAAGGAAGTGGAAAACTAAGAACCCATATGGGTAACTTGGATTTTAAATACGGGGATTATTTATTGATTCCTAGAGGTATGATTTATAAATTGCAATTTAACGATGAAAATAACAGGCTCTTCATTGTAGAATCCCGCAGGCCTATTTATACCCCAAAAAGGTATCGCAATTGGTTCGGACAGCTTTTAGAGCATTCCCCCTTCTGTGAAAGGGATATCCGTAAGCCTGAAGAATTAGAGACGTACGACGAAAAAGGGGATTTCCTCATTAAGATCAAAAAGAACGATGAGATTATCGATATGGTGTATGCAACACATCCTTTCGATGTGGTTGGGTACGATGGTTTCAATTACCCCTATGCCTTTTCCATACACGATTTCGAGCCTATTACGGGGCGTATCCATCAACCACCCCCAGTACATCAAACCTTTGAGACCGATGCTTTTGTGGTATGCTCTTTTGTTCCGAGGTTATACGATTATCACCCAGAGAGTATTCCAGCTCCCTACAATCACAGTAATATAGATAGTGATGAGGTGTTGTACTACGTAGATGGGGACTTTATGAGTCGTAACGATATAGATGCCGGGCATATTTCCTTGCACCCAGCAGGAATCCCGCATGGACCGCACCCTGGTGCTACCGAGCGCAGTATTGGTCAGGTAAAGACCGACGAATTGGCTGTGATGGTAGATACCTTTAAACCTTTAATGGTTACCGAAGAAGCCTTGAAGATTGCAGACGAAACCTATTATCAAAGTTGGTTGGACGAATGAAAAACCTTTTAGACATAGCACCCCACCTTAGGGCCATGTGGTAATTGGGTCTTTTCTTTTTTAGTAATGTATAATTCAAAAAATTAAAAGAAAATGGCACGAGAAATAAAAGACTTAACAGAATTACAGAATACCGAATACACGTTAAAAAAACTGTTCGACGAAGCTGAAGATTTCCTTCCGCTTTTGGGAACCGATTATGTAGAACTATATGTAGGGAACGCCAAACAAGCGGCCCATTATTACAAAACTGCCTTTGGATTTCAATCCGAAGCCTACGCAGGCCTAGAGACTGGAATTAAAGACCGTGTTTCCTATGTGTTGAAACAGGATAAAATTCGTTTGGTATTAACTTCTCCCTTAAACAAGGGAGGTGATATTAATAGACATATCGATGAACACGGAGATGGCGCCAAGGTAATTGCCCTTTGGGTAGAAGATGCCACCAAGGCTTTCGAAGAAACCACAAAGAGAGGGGCTAAGCCTTATATGCAACCCACCCGTGAAGAAGATGAACACGGTCATGTTATTAAATCAGGGATCTATACTTATGGGGAGACCGTTCACATTTTTGTAGAAAGGAAGAACTACAACGGAGTGTTCTTACCTGGTTTCGAAAAGTGGGAGTCGCATTACAATCCACCACCAGTTGGACTTAAATTTATAGACCATATTGTTGGGAATGTAGGCTGGAACGAAATGAACACTTGGTGTAAATTTTATGCCGAAGTGATGGGATTTGCCCAAATTATTTCGTTTGTGGATGATGATATTTCTACCGAGTACACCGCTTTAATGAGTAAGGTGATGAGTAATGGGAATGGACGTATTAAATTCCCGATCAACGAACCGGCAGAAGCAGAAAAGAAGTCCCAGATAGAAGAATATTTGGATTTTTACAATGGAGCAGGCGTACAGCACTTGGCCTTGGCTACAGATGATATCGTCGCTACCGTATCTGCCATCCGCGAAAGAGGGGTCGAGTTCTTGTATGTGCCCGAAACCTATTATGACGATATCCTAGAGCGGGTAGGGAAAATAGACGAAGACATTGAAGTCCTTAAAAAGCACGGAATTTTAATAGACCGTGACGAAGAGGGATATTTGTTGCAGCTATTTACCCACAATGTCTTGGATAGGCCTACCATGTTCATAGAAATCATACAAAGAAAAGGAGCCCAGTCCTTTGGGGTTGGAAACTTTAAAGCCCTTTTCGAAGCTATAGAACGCCAACAAGCAAAAAGAGGAACCCTATAAACCGTAACATTGGCAAAGCTCTGTCGTCTAAAAGATGGGGCTTTGTCCATTTTGGAACAGTCCTTGAGTAACCCATATCGATGACCTCAAAATCTATACGAATGAAATATGCGATGTTCCTATTTTTAACCCTAACCTTAGGGGTTTCCCATGCACAAACCAAGGCGTACGATGCAGGGGAATGGTTTAAGTTCCGGATACATTATGGGTTTGTAACAGCGGGCTATGCTACGTTGGAAGTAAACGACGAAATGCTGGGAGATAAAGAAGTGTACCATATAAAAGGATATGGTAAAACCACGGGCTTGTCCCGTGCCTTCTTTAAAGTAGAAGACAATTACGAATCCTTTATAGATAAAGAAAAAGACATACCCTACCGGTTTATACGCGATATTGACGAAGGGGGGTATACCAAGGACATACAAATCGATTTCGACCATGAAACCAATAAGGCTTTGGTTCATGACAAGAAAAAGAACACCAAGGATTGGGTTACTTTCCCACAGGACGCCCAAGATATGATGTCGGCCTTTTACTATTTGCGCAATCGATTGGATGTGGATGCTTTATCTGTAGGGGAAACCATAGACATCAATATGTTTTTCGATAAGGAAAACTATGTCTTTCGGCTAAAGTTTTTGGGGCGTGAAGTGATACGCACCAAATTCGGAAAAGTACCCACCCTAAAATTCCGTCCCTATGTACAATCGGGGAGGGTGTTTCGGGAAAAGGAAAGTTTAACCGTTTGGGTATCCGATGATGAAAACAAAATGCCCATGCTCATTAAAGCAGATTTGGCGGTAGGTTCCCTAAAAGCCTCCTTAACCGAATTCAAGGGATTAAAAAACTCATTTAAAATACACGTAAACTAACCCATGGAGATACAACCAGAAACCAAAAAACTCCTTGAACAACTAAAGAACAAATACGATGCAATAGACCAGGATCTGGATACGCATTTAGAAGGACTGCTTTACGGAGAGCCTATCACGTATTGGGATTATATACAAACGGAAGCATTACTCAACCTTCAGGTGCAACGTACCACTTTACCCGATGAGATGGTGTTTATCATGTACCATCAAATCAACGAGTTGCTTTTTAAGATGATCCTATGGGAAATTTCCCAGGTATCCCACCACGAAGATTTAACGGCCAAGTTTTTTTCGGAACGTCTTATGCGCATTAGCCGCTATTTCGATATGTTGACCTCGTCTTTCAACATTATGACCGAGGGAATGGAGGTAGAACAATACCTACAGTTTCGCAATACGCTTACCCCTGCCAGTGGTTTTCAAAGTGCACAATACAGAAAGATCGAGTTTGCCTCTACGGACTTAATCAATCTTATCGATGCCCGATTCCGTGAAACCATCGACAGGAATACCCCGTACGAACATGCTTTGGAACACTTGTATTGGCAAGCTGCTGGGAAAAATTTTAAAACGGGTAAGAAGAGCTATTTGTTAAAAGCGTTCGAAGAACGGTATAAAAATGAATTTATAGCGTTTACAAAAGAATATAATACTATAAATTTGTACGCTAAGTTTAAGAGTTTACCTAAAGACGTTCAAGAAAACCCCAAATTAAGGGAAGCCATGCGTCATTACGATTATACTGTTAACGTAACCTGGGTGATGGCTCATTACAATACAGCAGTGAAGTATTTAAATCATGGCAACGAACCCGAGGAGGCAACAGGGGGAAGCGATTGGGCAAAGTATATGCTGCCCAAGTACCAAAAAAGGATTTTCTTCCCAGATGTCTGGACAACCGAAGAGATTGAAAATTGGGGACAGGACGTTTAGAAAAAACAAAAAGTTGAAGTATTTTTTCATTATCCCCATGCTTGCGTTGTTCTTTGCTTCTTGCGAAGATGCCAAAGACGATGTAGACACGCTTACTACCACAATTGAAGAAGAGCCTGCCGTTTTGGAAGAGTACGGCTATATTCTCAACGATTTCAATGTTGTAAAAGATACCATTCGCAATGGCGATACCTTTGGCGCTATCTTGGACGCTTATGGTGTTTCTCAAAACAAAATATTTGAAGTTGCCACGGTTTTTAAAGACAGTTTCGATGTTCGGAAATTGGTCGTAGGACGCCCATACACGCTACTCAATTCCAAGGATTCCTTGCAAAAAACCCAAGTGTTTATATACGAAAAGAACAGGGTGGATTATGCTGTTATCGATCTTAGGGATAGTATAGCGGTTTATAACGAAAAGAAACCCGTTAGCTATGTGGAAAAAGAAGCTTCGGGGATTATTACCAGTTCGCTTTCCCAAACTATGGCAGAAAACAACCTAAGTCCTTATATGACGGAGCGACTGGCAAATATTTATGCATGGACCATCAACTTTTTTGCTTTGCAGACAGGGGACAACTTTAGAGTGATTTATACCGAAAAGTATATAAATGATACCATCCCGGCTGGACTGGATGAAATAAAAGCCGTTTATTTTGAACACAGGGGACGACCTCTTTATGCTTTTAACTATGCCCCTGCTGTGGACACCACCAATATTGTGGCCGATTTTTATGATGAAGAAGCCAATAACTTAAGAAGGGCTTTCTTGAAAGCCCCGGTAAAATTCAGTAGAATATCTTCACGTTATAACCTAAAAAGGAGGATTGCTTATTACGGATATAAGGTACGACCCCATAAAGGGACCGATTTTGCTGCACCTATCGGTACCCCAATTTTGGCTACTGCCGATGGAGTCGTTACCGAATCGACAAGACGGGGCGGAAATGGGAAGTATGTAAAAATAAGACATAATAGTACCTACGAAACCCAGTACCTTCATATGAAAGCACAGAATGTTAAAGCAGGCGAATTTGTGAGACAAGGTGATGTAATAGGTTGGATTGGGATGACCGGTAATACGGGTGGTCCCCATGTTTGCTATCGCTTCTGGAAAAACGGAAAACAGGTAGATCCGTTCCGTGAAGACTTACCAGCATCCAAACCTTTGGATGAAGCCTACCATGAAGATTATTTTGGGAAAATGAACCTTCTTAAAGAGCAATTGGACTGCATTTCCTACTAATTTTATTCACAACTTTCCAAATTGTTAATAAATTGTTCTTATCTAACACTCATATTTACAGTGATTAACGTTAATTTCTGTTAAATTTAGTCGGAATACTGTTATCCATTTCTTAACATATAAAATTCGTCATGTCCTAGGTTAATAGTATTTTTGCAAACACTTATTTAATTAAACAAACAATTATGAAACAACTTTTACTATTTGTAATGCTATTAGGTAGCGTTGCTACCTATGCACAAGGAACCGTAACGGGTACGGTATCCGATGCAGATCTCGGTGGTGCTATGCCAAGTGCTACGGTGATCGAAGCAGGAACCAGTAATGGTACTGTAACGGATTTTGATGGAAACTTCTCCCTTTCCGTTGGTGCAGATTCTGGTGCTATTGAAGTTTCCTATTTAGGATACGCCACCATGACAGTTCCCTATACCCTATCTGGTGGTACAGCAGATTTAGGAACTATTTCCCTTTCTGCCGATGCTGCTGCTCTTTCCGAAGTAGTTATTGTAGGAACAGGGGTAATTGACCTTGCGGAAGACCGTAAGACACCTGTGGCTGTATCTACCATTAGAGCAGAAGAAATTCAGGAAAAAGTAGCTGGAAACGTTGAGATTACTCAAGCACTTAAGAGTACTCCTTCTGCATACATTTCTGGTCAATCTGGATTTGGTGACTCTCAGTTATTCTTACGTGGGTTCGACAACAGTAATATTGCGGTACTATTAAACGGTCAGCCTATTAACGCGATGGAAGACGGTCGTATCTTCTGGTCCAACTGGTCTGGTATTGCAGATGTTGCTAATGCCATCCAGGTACAACGTGGATTGGGATCTTCTAAATTAGCGATTTCTTCTGTAGGGGGTACCACTAACATCGTAATGAAAGCTGCCGAGTTAAAAGAAGGTGGTTTTGCCCGTTTCTTGGGAGCAAACGATAGTTATTTTAAAGGAACTGCTGCTTACAACACAGGAGTAAGTGACAGTGGATGGGCATTCTCTGTATTGTTGGATTACTGGCAAGCACACAGAAAATGGTCTAGAGGTACTTACGGAGAAGGACAAAACTATTTCTTCGCAGTTGGATACAAGCCAAACGATAAGCACGCTTTCAACTTCTTGGTAACAGGTGCACCTCAGTTACACGGTCAAAAGTGGTCACAGCCATTAGATCGTATCGAAGCTGATCCTAAATGGAACCAACATTGGTGGTATGATGATGATGGAATCACTTCAGAAAGACAAAATTACTACCACAAGCCAGTAATGAACCTTAACTGGGACTGGAACATGGGAGATAATACAGCGCTTTCTACCGTATTGTACGCGTCTTGGGGACGTGGTGGAGGAACTGGACCTCGCGGGGTGAGTACTTCTAGAGGTAGTAGTATATTACGTGGACCAGACCCTGATGGAGAATTAGGCCCACTATTTGGTCAATTGGACAGAGACTTAATTTATGATTACAATGCAGGAATTGGTACTGGAGATAATGCAGAGCGTGAAGGATACATAAGAAGAGCTTCTGTAAACAACCACCAGTGGTATGGTTTGGTAACCAACTTGAGTCATGAGTTTACCGAAGACCTTAATGTTAATTTTGGAGGGGATGTCCGTTTGTATACAGGAGACCACTTCCGTCAAGTAGTGGATTTTTATGGTCTAGATGGATGGGCTAATGACCGTCCTGATGGAGCCGTTGTAAGAAATGCTTACGATGCCGATCCATGGGCAGCTCTTTCTGATTTTGCTGATGAAGGAGACCGTATCGATTATGACTACTCCGAAGATATCAACTACATCGGTGGATTTGGACAGATCGAGTACACCCCAGGTGACTTCTCTGTCTTCTTCCAAGGAGCTGTTTCTACGCAGTCTTACCAAAGAGAAGGACGTTTCGAAACCGATGCTAATGGTAACCAAATTACCGAAACTTCAGAGAAAGTAGACAAGGTAGGATACAACCTTAAAGGGGGAGTATCTTATACCATCGATGGTATGCACAATGTTTTCTTCAACGCTGGATACTACTCAAGACAGCCTTTCTTGGATAACATCTTTACCAATGTTAGAACTTCCAACGATTTGGTAAACCCAGAAGTAGACAACGAGATTATTCGTAGTGTTGAAGCTGGATACCATTTCGAAACCGGAAAGTTCCGTGCTCAATTCAATGCTTATATTACCGATTGGGATAACAGAACTACTGTTTCTACAGGTGAGATCGACCCAGATCCAAAAGTGGAAGGGGACGAGATCCTTACCAATAGATTGCAAAGAGGAATCCGTCAGTTCCACAGTGGAGCCGAGTTGGATTTCGCTTGGAAAACTACCAGCTGGTTAACCCTTAATGGATACCTATCTGGAGGTAGCTGGATCTTTAAAGGAAGATCTACCGTTGCAGAATTTAACGATGATACTGGAGAATTGATTTCTGAAGTTGCTGGAATCGACCGTCAAGGGGTAAAAGTATCCCGTGCACCACAGTTTACTACAGGTGTTGGTTTTAGAGCCAAGATCGTAAAAGGGTTGAGTGCAGATGCTAACCTTAACTACCGAGCGAGCCACTATGAGTTCACCGACGAATTCACTTCTGCTGTTGATTATGAGCCAGGAGAATTGCAGCCTTACTCTGTTACAGATGCAGGTGTTACTTACAAGTTCACTTTAGGAAGTAACAAGCTTACTTTCCGTGCTAATGTATTCAACGTATTCGATTACATTGGAATTTCCAATACAGACCGTTTCGGGTTCTTTACCGAAAACGGAAGAACTTTCAACGGATCCCTTCGTTATACGTTCTAATCCTGTTGGAATTAATCATTTTAGAAGAGGTCGGCCTAAGCCGGCCTCTTTTTTTATGTAATAATCCCTACCTTTGAAAATAAACCAAAACACGCACTATCTATGTACACCACGGTTCAATTTCTTCATTCTTACTGGGCCTATCTTACCCTTTTCATTGTTTTGATCGCAACGCTGAATGCCTTGGCAGGTTACTTTGGCAATAAAGAATACCAACCCAAGGATTTTAGGATTTCTTTGTTTGGGCTTATCGTTACGCACATACAATTACTTATAGGATTGGTGCTGTATTTTATTTCCCCACTAGGACTCAAGTCCATTACCAACAACGGAATGGGAACAGTCATGAAAGACGCAACCTTACGCCTATATGCTGTAGAACACATTACCGTAATGATCTTGGCTGTTATTTTCATTACTATTGGGTATTCCAAACACAAAAAGAAGTTGGTGTCCAAACCCAAGTTTAAGATGCTCGCTATTTTCTATACCATTGCCTTGGTGTTTATGTTGAGTAGGATTCCATGGCAGCAATGGTTTTCTTAAAGATGTATAAAAAAAGGCCCGATTTGTCGGGCCTTTTTTTATGTCTTGAGAAGACTTCTTACATCTTTTCCTTGATGAGGTAGATGTATACAGGGAAGTGATCACTATACCCTCCTGTATAGGCCCCATTAGCGAAACTTCGGTAAGGATACCCTTTATACCTTCCTCGGGGGTTTGCTAAGTAGGTTTTATTGAAGATCCCTGTTTTATACAATCGGTACGAAGAATAGTCTTTCTTGGTGAGTTCGGTAGAAACAATAATTTGATCGAAAAGGTTCCAACCATCTCTCCAAGCCAAGGTCCCCAATCCTTTTTTGTGCATCTCCTCCATAGGGTTGTACAGTTGCTTGATGTCCATTTTGTTTTTCTTCTTTTGCGTCTTCAAAATATCCTTCACGCTAGGACTGGTAGGATCATCATTAAGGTCTCCCATAGTAATGACTTTTGCGTAAGGATCATCCCCAAAAAGGGAGTCGATCAATCGCTTGTTGAGCTTGGCTGCCTTTATTCGTTTGGGACGGCTACGGGCTTCCCCGCCGCTTCGGGAGGGCCAGTGATTTACAATAACATGTATCTTTTCGCCATCGAGCAATCCACTAACCAGTAACTGATCCCGGGTATAGATTCGTCTGGTTGCATCGTTGTTGTCATAAATCTTTAGTTCGTGGTTCTTATAGTTGGTGGGAGTAAATACTTTTTTCTGATAAAGAAGTGCCACATCTATACCCCTCCGGTCTGGCGAGTCGAAATGAACGATACCGTAATTCATCTTCGCTAAGGGTTCCTGTGCAATAAGATCTTCAAGGACCCTTCTGTTTTCAATTTCGCATACCCCAATAAGCGCTGGAGAAGTACCTGTTACGTCCTTTCCAATTTCAGAAATTACCTTAGCCATGTTCTTTAATTTGGCGTGGTAGATTTCCTCAGTCCAGTGATCCTTTCCATCTGGCGTCCTATCATCGTCAAAAGTCAAGGGATCGTCTTCAAAATCGAAGAGATTTTCAAGATTGTAGAAAGCAATGGTATTTACTTTATACGTTTTTTCTTCTTGCGAAAACCCAGAAAAAGTAGCCGTAAAATAAAGAGCTATAAGGGTATAGAATAATTTCATTTTTAACTTGTATTAAGTTTGTGTAAAGTCCTTAGCAAAAGCTGAGCCAAAAGTACTTAATTCATTGAAAATACGTAGCTTTGCACCCCATTTATAACAATAATTTAAACCAAACACTATTAATTAAATGAAACACGTATTAGGAGCTCTTTTCGTACTGTTTTTGAGCGGTGTAGCTATTGCCCAAGATGCAGTCGTAAAGGGAAGAGTGGTGGATACCAACTCCGATGAGGCTATTTCTGGAGCAGAAGTTCGCATCCAGGGAAGTCAATTGGGGACAGAAACCGACACAGAAGGTTTGTTTTCCATCACTGGAACAGATCTCCCGCAAGGAGAGCAAGTCTTAATTGTAAGCAAGGAGGATTACCTGTTGCAACGGATCCCGATTACGATCCAGAACGGTAGCACAGTGAATCTCGACCCCATCCTTTTGCAGTTGGATCTAACCGAGGTAGAAGCCCAGATAGGGGTAATAAGCCTTTCGGACAACGAATTGAACGAGGATGAGGGAACTTCCTTCAATATTTCTGGATTGCTACAAGCTTCTAGGGATGTATTCCTTAATGCAGCAGCCTTCGATTTTAGCGCAACTTTTTTCCGCCCAAGAGGATTAGACAATGCCAACGGAAAGGTATTGATCAACGGGATCGAAATGAACAAACAGTTCAACGGTCGCCCACAATGGGGAAATTGGGGAGGATTAAACGATGTGCAGCGCAACCGTGAATTTACAATGGGCACTAAAGCCAACGAATATACCTTTGGGGATTTGGCTGGAACCACCAACATTATCATGCGTGCTTCCCAATACCGTCAAGGAGGACGCGTTTCCTATGCCATGGCCAACAGAAGCTATGAAGGACGTATTATGGGAACCTATAATAGTGGCCTAACCGGAAGCGGATGGGCTTATTCGGTTTCTGCTGCACGACGCTTTGGTGACGAAGGATACATAGACGGAACCCTATACGACGCTAATTCATTTTTTGCTTCTGTAGAGAAGAAACTGAACGATGACCACAGTATTAACCTTACTGCTTTTTATACGCCTAACCGTAGAGGACGTTCTACAGCCATTACCCAAGAGAATAGGGATTTAAAAGGAATCCGATACAACCCTAATTGGGGATACCAGGATGGGGAAATAAGAAATAGTAGAACGCGTGAGATTGAAGAACCAGTAATCATGTTGAACCACTACTGGAACATTTCAGAAAACACCTCTCTAAATACCAATGTTGGGTATCAATTTGGAACCATAAAGAACAGTCGAATCGATAATAATGGAACCCGTTTGGTGACTATCGATGGACAGGACTTTTTTGCTGGAGGAGCTAGAAACCCATTGGGGAATTACTACCAATTATTGCCTAGCTATCATTTAAGAAATGAGAACCCTACGGCTTTCGATTATCAGCAAGCCTTCCTAGCTGAGCAAGAGTTTATCAACAATGGACAGTTAAATTGGAACCAATTGTACGAAGCCAATATCGATGGGGCTACAGGTCTTGCGAGAAATGCTACCTATATCGTACAAAATGATGTTACGGAAGACACACAGCTTACCTTCAACACCATATTGGATACCCGAATCAACGAAAACATTACGTTGAATGCAAGTGCCTCTTATCGAACTTTGAAAAGCGAAAATTACGCTGAAGTGGAAGACCTTTTGGGAAGTACAGGATATTTGGATATCGACAACTTTGCCGAGGCTGCTGCCGAAGATGCTTCGGAAGAACTACAAAGCAATTTGGCCCAGAGTGATCTTAGAAATCCTAACCGTATCGTTACCGAGGGAGATCGCTACAAGTATAATTTTGACTTGAATGCCGATGTTTATTCTGGATTTGCCCAAGCACAATTTAAGTACAATACAGTAGATTTTTACATAGGAGCTACTGCAAGTCAAACTACCTATCAAAGAACTGGATTGTATGAAAACGGAAACTTCCCCGGAGCTGAGTCTTTTGGAGATAGTGAAGAGTTGAGTTTTACCAATTTTGGAGCCAAGGGAGGTTTGGTATATAAAGTAACAGGACGTCATTTAATAGACCTGAATGCAGGGTACTTTACCAAAGCGCCTACCTTAAGAAATTCATTTTCCAATTCACGACAGAATAATAAAACGGTGACCAACCTTACCGAGGAAAAAATACAGAATGTTGACTTGAGTTATATTTATCGATCTCCTATTGTAAAGGCAAGATTAACAGGATTCTATAATACTATTCAGGATCAGACAGAAATAGGTTTTTATTTCACGGAGAACATTTCAGGTCTCGGGATTGAGCAAGATGCTTTTGTACAGGAAGTAATGACAGGAATCGATACCCGAAGAATGGGTGTTGAATTTGGAATCGAAGCTCAAGTAACACCAACAGTAAAGGTGAAGGGAGCTGCTTCGGTAGGACAGAATGTATATACCAATAATCCTAACCTATATCTTAATAGTGATGATTTTGAAGGCGACCTTACCTTTGGGGACGGTACTGCCAAGCTAAAAGACCTTCACGTAGCAGGAGGTCCTGAAAGAGCTTACCAAATTGGACTGGAATACCGTGATCCGGATTTCTGGTGGGTAGGTGTTACGGGGAATTATTTTTCCAATGCGTATATCGATGTAAATAATCTGGCTAGAACCGCCAATTTTACCAGTGATTTCGATGGACAGACCTTCAACGATTTCGATGAAGACATTGCAAGGGAGTTATTGCAACAAGAGCAGTTTGACAGCTATCCTTTGGTAAATGTAGTAGGGGGTAAATCCTGGAGGATCAAACAATATTTTGTAGGATTCTTTGCAACCATCAACAATGTGTTTGGTGAAGAATATGTAACAGGAGGGTTTGAGCAAGGAAGAAATACAAACTACAGGGATGTTCTTACCGATAAATCTAGGCCTAATGGACCCGTATTTGGACCTAGGTATTTCTTCGGAAACGGAACCACCTATTACGTGAATGTATACGTACGCTTTTAATAAACAATTCAGAAAAAAATAATATCATATATATCATGAAAAATTCAAATATTTATAAACTGATCTTGTTCTTCATGGTGGTAGCATTTGTTACCTCCTGTGTTGAGGATGATGATTTTGGAACACCCGATCTAACCGTAAACGATCCTCAATTGGAAACCACTCCAATTACAATCGAGGCGTTGTGGGGGCAATTCTTGCAAGAGGCCATTCAGGCTGTTGAAGATCTTGGGGTAAATCCAGGCGATGACAACTATGAAGAAGTATTGAACGAAGTAATGCAGGACCTTAACATTACTTTCGATGAAGGAACCTCCTACGTAGAAGGATATGTTATCTCCAGTGACGAGGCAGGAAACTTTTTTGAAGAAGTTATTATCCAGAATGCAGCAGCCAACCCAACCCGTGGAATACGTTTTTTAATAGATGTAAACCCTTTGTATACTAGCTATGAGTTGGGAAGAAAAGTGTTCATTAAATTGGATGGACTTTCTGTAGGGATTGAAAATGGGGTGTTTACCGTTGGAGTGCTTAATGCCAACGAATTGGAAAAAGTAGCTTCTTCACAATTAGAAGAAACCTTGCTTCGTTCTTCTGAAGTGGCTACCTTAGAACCGCTACCTATTACTTTTGCTGATTTTTCTACCGATTTAACCAACTTGTATGTTCGTTTGGGCGATGTACAGTTTAATAGAAACGAAGTATTGGGAGACAATGCCAAGACCTACGCTGCAGAACCTACCGACGAATTCGACGGAGAGCGTATTTTGGAGAGCTGTGCCAGTGGCGCCAGTGTAATCTTTAGCACCAGCACTTTTGCCGATTTTAAAGCATTACAATTGCCTACAGGAAGAGGTTCTTTGGATGGAATCTTTACCTACAACTTCTTTGGGGATACTTTCAATATCGTTATCAACGATCCTACCTTTATCAATTTTGATAGCGCAGACCGTTGCGATCCCGATGTATATGAATGTGACCAACCCAGCGGTGGAGGATCCGATATCTTTAGCCAGAACTTCGAGCAGTTCAATGCCATCGAGGATTATGTAGATATAGGATGGTCCAACATTAACACTGTAGATTCCAATGGAGAGCTTTGGGTGATCGGAAACTTCGATAACAACAACTACGCTCAAATCTCTGGATTTAATTCAGGAGAGGATATCATCGATACTTGGTTAATTACTCCTGCTATCGATATGTCTGCTACTACAGGAGAGGAGCTTTCGTTCGATGTTCAAGCAAATTTCGATAACGGTGAGATTCTTACGGTATTGATATCCGACGACTTTACAGGGGATCCTACCACAGCCACTTGGTTCCTTTTGGATGCTAACATCCCTCGTGGACCAGAAACAACTTTTGGTGATTTCGAGCCTGTAGGGCCTATTAATGTTTCCTGCGTAGAAGGAACCATGCACGTGGCATTCCGTTACCAAGGTAGCGATCCAGATGCAACAACCCGTTACCACGTAGACAACGTAACTGTTACCGGAAACTAAGAAACCCAGAAGATTATATAGCATGAGCGCCTCCTAGGAGGCGCTTTTTTTGTTGAAAGGATTTTTATTGAGAGCCAAATCGTTTTGCTACTAAATTCATAGTGGGTTTGTATTCTATACTAAAACTGGTATTGTCGCCGTGTGTCATACTTCCCTGCCATTCCCAAATGTGTATACCCCCAAACCAATGTTGATCCCATACCGTATTGAAAAAAGATTCGTAGCATAGGTATTGTTCCCGTTTGGAGATTTTAGAAAACCAATGGGAAACACTGCCCCATTCCCAAGGGGTTCGGGCCGTTCCTTTAAGCGAACGGTAGCCCATTTCGGTAAATAGAATGGGTTTATTGAACTGTTCACTTAGTTGCTGCATTTCCAATAGATAGGGTTGCCACGCTTTCTCTAATTGATCTAGAGAAGGAGAATCATGATCACTTAAAGGAAAATAGGCTTGTATGCCTATATAATCCAGTTCGCTCCAAAAGGGAACTTCTTGGTATTCTACATTCCAATTGGCAGCATAGGTAAGCTTACCTGTATAGACAGCTTTTACTTTTGCTATGAAGGATAACCATTTTTCGGGTTTTTCCCTTACTGTACTTTCCAACTCTGTTCCGATACAGAATTGTTCAAATCCCAATTCTTCGGCCAATTCGGCATATAGAAGCATGGTCGTTTCGTAATTGTCGAACCAAAGGTTCCAACTTTCCGAATCGGACATTTCTATGTTGGAGCGCCATTTTCCAGGGATATTTTCCCGCAACCAAATATGAGGCTTCAGCATGATGTGAATACCGTATTGATTACACGTCTCTTTAATCTTAGTATAACGTTTTCGGGTTTCTTGAAACCGTTCTTCAGAAGGAACACCTAATTCGGGCAGGTTGTATTGTCGTTGCCAAATGAAGGGGGTAAGCGTGATCCATTCGAAATTGTGGGTCTTTAGTTTTTCAATATCCTCCAAGTTGGAAGTAATATTGAAGGTATGGATACCCCGTTGTTTATTATCCAATGCACCAAGGTTGCGGATAGTTGGTGAGGTGTTCTCTACGGAAGTGTCCCAAGTATAGTCGAAGGATTCGGACAGGCGGTATTGTTGCAATCCTTGCTTAAAGCCAAAGAATAGGAGCAAAGGCAAGGCAATTTTCCACCCAAACCCAATTAAAAGGCCTTTAACCCCTCTTTTTTTATAGTTGGTCACCAAGCCCTTCAGTATTAAAAAGAGGAGGTAAGGGACTAGGAGAATGCCCCAATAAATGGGATGCGTAAGGATATTACCGCCAATTTCCGTTACAATGTTCCAGGCTTGCCCTAGGGTCCTGTCGTTCCCAAAGTAAATAAGGGCATAGAGAACAAACCATGAAACCAGAAAAGTGATTCCATAGAAAATGAGAAACTTTTTGCTTCTCTTTTTTAGAGCTTCCTTTTGAATTTGTAGCGCCATACCTCTTCGAAATTAGTAGTTCTAATTAGGATTTTGATACAGATTCCCTTCAATTTTTCATGAACCTGGTTCTTTCGTAGTATTTTTACAATTGGAAAACATAGTGATAAGCTCATGAATATAAAAGAAATCACCCAAGCCTATTTAGATGCGCTTCGAGAAGCGAACTTAAATGCAGTTGTAGACCTGTTTGCTAATAAAGGGGTTGTAATTTCCCCAATCTATGGCACTATGGATGCACGCTCCTTTTATAAAACACTGTTTAGCGATACCCAAAATTCTACACTTACGCTATTGGGGATTTTTCAAGATGTGGACGATACAACCAAAATGGCCATCCATTTTACGTACCAATGGACTATGGTAAATGGAAGTATTGTTTCTTTCGATGTGGTAGATGTTATAAAGTTGAACGAACAAAATAAAATTACCGAGCTTACCATTATCTACGATACTCAAGACAGTAGGCCTGCCGTATCTCAATTACGCCCATAAAAAAACCCTCTTGTTAGGGAAGAGGGTTTCTGGTCAACAATTTGGTTAGTTGTGGGGATAATTCCTTTTAGCGCTCTAAAATAATAAATTCAGAACGTCTGTTGGTTTGGTGATCTTCTTCCGAACAGTTACTGCCACAATCAACGGCAGGGTTGTCCAGTCCGAATCCTTGACCACTAATTCGGGAAGCATCAATTCCTTGTGATATTACATATTGTACTGTAGACTGTGCTCTACTGTCGGATAACTTTCGGTTGTAGTCAGCGTTACCACGGGTATCGGTATGACTCTCTACCTTAATCACCATATTGGGGTATTTTTTCATGATACCCACTAGCTTATCCAATTCGAAAGCAGCCTGTGGTTTGATGTTGTGCTTGTTGTAATCGAATAAAATAGGATTCAATACAATCTTATCATCCACAATAATGGCTTCTATAGGACGAAGTTCGATCTTCTTGGAAACATCTCCATTTCCTTGGGCCCCTACAGTAACGGCATTGCTTTCAAAACCAGTCATAACGGCTTGTACAATGTGATCTTTTTTACACTCGGCCAGTAAGTTTCCATGACCATCTTCCGCTGTGGTTTTAGAGCTTAAACGGTTTTCCTGATCGTCGTAAAGATCCAAACGGGCTCCGAAAATAGGCTCACCTGTATACTCGTTTACCACAAGGATGTCCATATTTACATCGCATGGAGGCTCTACAGCATTGATTCTGTAGATGTCATGCTTTCCTTTTCCACCACTAC
>JANQKN010000027.1 GCA_028281065.1 Flavobacteriaceae bacterium
GCAATGGGGAACTCAATATGTTTATGGGGATGGTTCCTTCAGAACCGTATGGATGTTCTAATGGAGCGCGCGGCTTTTTCGGGCCGCCCAAATGGGAAGATGCCTATTTTGAAGTGAGCAATCAGGAAACCCGAAAGTTGGATATACGTATGTAACTATAATGGGGTTCGAGTGAAATTCGTAAGAATTTCGTATCGAGAACTGGTTCTCGATACAGTTTTTATGCTAAAAACCACTCGAACAGCAAGCCAAAAGTATCAACCATTATTCACTATAAATTATAATATAACCACATAATAACTTAAATTGTCATCATGAAAAAATTACTTCTTATTGCCGTAGCCCTTTTATCATTTAATGCCATGGCACAAGGCAAATACGAAAAGGGAATGACTAAGGCCTTCGAGCTTTGGCAAAATGGAAAGTCTGCGGATGCCGCCAATTTGTTTGAACGGATTGCTCAGGCAGAGCCTGATAACTGGTTACCTCCTTTTTATGTAGCACAGGTAAATATTTTCAGCAGTTTTAACGAAAAGGACGAAGAAAAACTATCGGCACAGCTAAAGAAAGCACAGGATTTTTTGAATGACGCTAAGGCCATTTCCAAGGATAATCCAGAGATTATAGTAGCTCAAGCCCAATTGTATACGGCTTGGGTGGCTTTCGATGGGCAACGGTATGGAATGACCTATGCACCAAAAATTTCGCAATTATATGAAGAGGCTTACAAACTGGAACCCAATAACCCAAGGGTTGCTTTTGGAAAGGTGGAATGGGATTTGGGAACTGCCCGGTTTTTTGGACAGGATACCACTGAATTCTGCGATGATTTAAAGGCTGCCGTAGCGCTTTTCGATACGTACGAACCCAAGGGAGAATTCCACCCAAGGGGAGGAGGAGGCTATGCCAAGCAATCCTTGGCACAAAACTGTGAAGAAGCAAAAGAAGAATAAATGAAGTTTTTGAAAGAATTTGGCAGAGCCTTTTCCCTTGGTGTCCTTGTCTTTTTGGTGATAGGGCTCTTCCAGTATTTAAACGGCAATGTAGTTACCGACAAGCAGCAGTTGTTGAAGTATTTTATATATAATCAGCTGTATTCGGTAGTGCTCTACATGGCCAATGTTTATTTCTTTCAGTTTTTATGGAAACGCTATGGCCCGAGGTTATTTACCCGAAAAATATTTTTGAAAGGCGCGTTGGGGGTTGTACTCTTAACCATGGTGGCTTTGGTCTTTCTAGAGATTGTCACCTCAATCTTTGTTGAAGGCCATTCGTTATCGAGTTTTATGGAACACCAAAGCCTTCAGGCTTATTATCCAGGCTTTGCTATTTCCCTTATAATTACTGCCATATTCTATTCGGTATTCTATTACCGCCATAAACAGGAGCATAAAGTAAAGGAGCAGAAAATCATTGCGAAAACGGCTTCTGCCCAATTCGATGCTTTAAAAAACCAACTGGATCCCCACTTCCTTTTTAACAGCTTAAACGTACTTACTAGCCTCATTGAAGAGAATCCAGAAGCTGCCACCCGTTTTACGACTTCACTCTCCAAAGTATACCGATACGTACTGGAACAGAAGAACAAAGAACTTGTTACCTTGGAAGAGGAACTGAAGTTCGCCAAGTTGTATATGTCGCTTATTAAGATGCGTTTTGAAGACAGTATCGTTTTCACGCTCCCCGAAACGGTGAGCAACCCTGAAGCAAAGGTAGTTCCTCTATCACTTCAGTTATTGTTGGAAAATGCAGTAAAGCATAACCAGGTGACCCCTTCAAAAAAACTACATATCACCATTACCGAAGAGCGAGGTAATTTGTTGATTAAGAACAATGTTCAGCCTAAAAATGTAGTAAAAGAGAGTAGTGGTGTAGGGCTTCAGAACATACGGCAGCGCTATTATTTGGTTACCGACCGACCCGTGAATATCCAGCAGGACAGCAGATATTTTTTGGTCTCAATCCCGCTTTTAACCAAGAATGTTTCCTACGCAAAGGAGACCCAGTCCAAATACATTTCAGCTAAGAAATACGATCGGGCCAAGAAAAAAGTGGAAGAATTGAAGGGTTTTTATATTCACTTTGGTATCTACCTTATCATGGTGCCCGTATTTATTTACCTTAACTTTATAAGTACAGGATTTCCATGGGCACTTTTCCCCATTATTGGTTGGGGGGCTGGCGTAGGCGGACACGCCATGGAGGTTTTTGGTTACAACCCACTCCTCGGAAAAAACTGGGAGGAAAGGAAGATCAGGGAGCTTATGGATAAGGACCGGTAACGGCTTACAACGGTTCATCCTTATCATTCTACAGTTGGGTACGATTCATTGTTACAAAACTACCGATATAGCTACTTTTATAGTGTATTATTAAATTACTGTAAACATGAAACTTATAGAGAAAAACAAACTGGACCGTTACTACTACGCCAAACAGCAGGTAGAGAAAATAAAAGGTTTTTACATTCACCTTGCCATATACTGTATTTTTGTTTTTGTCTTTATTGGACTTAACATCTGGACCACTTCTTTTCCTTGGGCAATTTTTCCTATTGTAGGATGGGGATTGGGCGTTTTGGGCCATGCCATGGAAACATTTGGTATTAACCCCTTTTTAGGGAAAGACTGGGAACAAAGGAAGATCAAGGAGCTTATGGATAAGGAGGATTCCTTTTTTCAATAGAAAAAACCATTAAACGATAGCGTTATGGACTTAGACAACAAAGAAAATAAATACTTACGGGCCAAGGAACAGGTAGCCTGTATAAAGAAGTTTTATACCAGTTTACTATTTTATTTGGTATTCATAGGCTTTTTGGCTTGGCTTAACTACTATAGCAACGAATGGAGATACATGTGGTTTCTCTGGGCAGCTTTTGGCTGGGGGATTGGCTTGGTATTTCAGGCTGCTAAAGCCTTTAAATGGGCTCCTTTTATGCACAAGGACTGGGAAGATCGTAAGATCCGTGAATTCATGGAAAAAGAAGAAGAAATGGATAACAACAGTCGATGGACTTAATACCCTATACCATGAAACCAGATGCATACGATAGCTTTGATCGCGCCAAGAAAAAAGTAAAAGAGCTAAAATCTTTTTACAACCACGTATGGATATTCGTGGTCATTACAGCAATGATCTACGTTATACGCTTTTATTTGCTTCCCAAGTGGGGAATTATAAGTGAGGAAGAAGGCTTCGTAGATTGGTTGAATTGGAATACCTACTTGCTACCGCTCTTTTGGGGTTTTGGGTTGCTTATTCACGGTTTATGGACCTTTCGGCATAAGTATACAAACCTTAGGGATTGGGAAGAAAAAAAGATCCAGGAACTTATGGATAAAGAAGAGAACGAAACAAAACGATGGGAGTAAATACCAGGATTATGGAACATTTTGACAAAAATAAATACGAACGTGCCAAAAAACGCATGGAAGAGATCAAGGGGTTTTACAGTCACCTGACCGTCTATCTAGTCGTTAATATCATTCTGCTTTTACTCAACCTAGGTATATTTAGAAATGGCCTTGTTAATATACGCTTCCCCGAATGGTCTATGTTTACCACCCCATTCTTTTGGGGGATTGGGCTACTGGGACACTACCTCTATGTGTTTCAATATAAGCTTCAATTTTTCAAGGACTGGGAAGAGCGAAAAATCCAGGAGTACATGGAAGAAGAAGAAAATGAACTCAATCAATGGAAGTAAATCCCCCTACTATGGATCATTTTGATAAAGACAAATACGAACGCGCCAAAAAGCAGATGGAAGATATCAAGGGGTTTTATACCCACTTGGTGGTGTATTTAATAATTAATATATCGCTGTTTTTTGTAAACCTTGGCTTGTTCAGTAAAGGCTGGATGGGACTGGAGTATCCAGGCTGGGCTATTTTTACAACTCCTTTTTTCTGGGGAATTGGACTATTAGCACACGGACTGTATGTGTTTCAGTATAAGTTTCGATTTTTTAAGGAATGGGAAGAGCGCAAGATCCAGGAATACATGGAAGAAGAGGAAGAAGAATTTAAGAAGACCTCCCGTTGGGATTAATGTATCATTTTATTCAGTAAGTTAATTTTCATGAACGTACTCATTATAGAAGACGAAAAGCCATCGGCAAGACGCTTGCAACGCATGTTGGAACGCCAAAATGTAAAAGTGGACACCATGCTGTACAGTGTAAGCGAGTCGGTAGAATGGTTTGCCAATAATCCACATCCCGATCTTATCTTTTTGGATATACAGTTGAGCGATGGATTGTCTTTCGAGATTTTTGATGAGGTGGAAGTAAACAGTGCCATTATTTTTACGACTGCTTTCGATGAGTACGCTTTGCAAGCCTTTAAACTGAACAGCATAGACTACCTTCTAAAACCCATTGACGAAGAAGAATTGGAAACTGCAGTAGCCAAGTACCGAGCAAGGGCTCCAAAAAAACAAAACGTTCAGTTAAACTTCGAGGACATCAAAAAATTGTTGACCAATCCTGTGGAACGCGAATACAAAAAACGTTTTACTACCAAAATTGGGCAGCATATAAAAATGATCCCTGTAGACGAGATAGAATGCTTTTATTCTGAAAACAAAGGGACGTATGCCCACACCATCGATGGTCGTGATTATTTGTTGGACACTACTTTGGAAAACTTGGAAGGGGAGATCTCTCCAGAAGTGTTTTTCCGAATCAATCGCAAGTTTTATGTAAACATCAATGCCATTAGGGACATTATTAGCTATACCAACAGCCGATTGCAGTTAAAGCTGAACTCGTACAAAGAGCAGGAGGTTATCGTAGCACGGGAACGGGTAAAGGACTTTAAACTGTGGTTGGAGTAGCACAACAGTATTTTTTTATTGAGGATATCTTTATAATTCAACACCATATTCTTTAAAAAGATTTCTAAACCAAGCTAATTCTATTTTCCAAGAGTCATTGCCCTTCAATTTATCTATAGCGATCTTCCGATAATCTTTCCGTCCACTTTTTAGTAAAATTTCTATGTAATAGTATAAGTGGGGAATTTCATCATAATCTATAAATGATGTTTTTACAAAGCGTGTGGTTAAATACTTATTCAAACGTATTTCGTATTGGTTTGGGTAATGTTTTCTTAAATAATCAAGAGCATAGTAATTACTCTTGTTGAAAGCCAGTTCTTCAATTTTAGGAAGGTAATCGGTTTTGTGTTTTCTGTTCTCGAATACCTTAACATAAAGAAACCAAAAAACATTATGGTCTGTATGAATAACAACGCTGTCCAGCTTTTCCATTATGAGATCGGTTTCTACCCTTTTTTTCATGGCTTGTTCCTCATGGCTTTCACTTTGAGCCTTGTCCCTGGCTTCTATTCGTATTTTATTCCAGTATTCAAAATATAGAATCTTGGCTACAGATTCGTAATCCATAAGGCATCCTTCAAAGGTTTCCACCTTTTCATTTTTTTCCAATTCATCCGAAAAGAGTTGAACCACGTCTCCCTTTCCAGATTGGATCAACTCAATAGAAGCATACGTTCTAAGCACAGGGTTTTTATGAACGGAGAGCAGGTTGAGTTCTTGGTCCGACATCAGATTTTTTAATTTCTGAAAGTTGTTGTATTGTTCAGATTCTGAACAAACAGCACCTATACAATCG
>JANQKN010000220.1 GCA_028281065.1 Flavobacteriaceae bacterium
CTCTTAAAGGATTCCACCAATTGGGTAGGTAGTTTTCTAATAAACCCTACCGTATCACTCAACAAAAAGGGTAAATTACCAATAACCACTTTGCGCACCGTAGTATCCAAGGTGGCAAAGAGTTTGTTTTCAGCAAAAACATCACTCTTACTAATTACATTCATTAAAGTGGATTTTCCCACATTGGTGTATCCTACCAAGGCTACCCGAACCAAAGCCCCCCTATTTCCCCTTTGCACGGCCATTTGTTTGTCTATGGTCGCCAGTTTTTTCTTCAAAAGGGAAATACGGTCCCTAACAATACGACGGTCGGTTTCGATCTCCGTTTCCCCGGGTCCACGCATCCCGATACCCCCACGCTGTCTTTCTAAGTGAGTCCACATCCCTGCCAATCGAGGAAGTAGGTATTCATACTGCGCCAATTCCACTTGGGTGCGGGCATAACTCGTTTTGGCCCGTTGGGCAAAAATGTCCAAAATAAGGTTGGTCCTATCTATAATTTTACACTTTAGGATCCGTTCTATATTCTTTTGTTGTGCAGGAGAAAGTTCATCATCAAAAATGGCTGTACCCACCTCATGTTCCTCGACATAAATGCGTACCTCTTCCATCTTTCCAGTACCAATAAAGGTCTTGGGATTGGGCATGTCCATTTTTTGGGTAAACCGCTTTAAGACTTCACCTCCTGCCGTATATGCCAAAAATTCCAATTCGTCCAAATACTCCTTGGCTTTCTCTTCATCCTGTTGTCTTGTTACCAACCCAATGAGTATGGTCTTTTCGTATTCTATTTCCTGTTTGTCTAACATAGCTCCATTGAATGCCGCAAAGGTACGAAAGTGTTTGTTGCCGAATTTTGTTATTTTAGGTTCAAAATAAATTCATGCCTGAAAAAACATCCGATCCAGAGAACCGTTACTCCATCGCTTTCTACAATCTGGAAAACCTCTTCGATACTACCGATGACCCCGACACCCTAGACGACGATTTTACCCCCGATTCCCAAAAAAAATGGAATGAAAAAAGGTATCGGAAAAAGGTAAAGAAAATGGGGCGGGTTATTTCCAATATTGGATACGAGGACATCGGCTTTCCTCCTGCCATAATAGGTTTAGCCGAAGTGGAAAATGCTTTGGTGCTTCAGGATTTGGTAGATTCTAAATTCCTCAAAAAAAAGGACTACGATTATGTTCATTTCGACTCTTCGGATGAAAGGGGGATAGATACGGCCCTGCTCTATCGGAAAGAGCTGTTTTCGGTCATTTCTCAAGAGACTTACACCGTCTACTTGACCAACGAATTTGGGGAACGCGATTACACCAGGGATATCTTGCATGTAAAAGGCGAATTGGAAAATCACCCACTTCATATCCTCGTTAACCATTGGCCTTCACGACGAAAAGGAACCGACGAAACCGCCCACAAGCGGATTGCAGCTGCTCAAAAAAACCGGGAGGTTATAGAACAAATCCTTCACAGTGAACCGGACGCCCGGATTGTGGTCATGGGAGATTTTAACGACGACCCCGATAGTGAAAGTATAAAAACCATGGTTGCGGATAGTCTATACAATCCTATGGAATTGCTTCGTACCAAATATGAAGGAACATTGAAGCATAAGGAAAACTGGCACCTTTTCGATCAAATCATTATTTCCCACAACTTTTTGAAAGGGCATGAAAATCCATTCCAGTTTCACAGTGCTTCCATTTTTAATCCCGAAGAGATTCAGGAGTATAAGGGAAAGTACAAAGGACTCCCTTTTCGTACCTATGCTGGCAAAAAATATTTAGGGGGGTACAGCGATCATTTTCCGGTTTATGCCGTTTTCTCTATTTATTAACATTTAGGGCGTTATTATCTCCTTTTAATCGGCTGATAATTACTTTTTATCTAAAATAGCTAGGAATTTGATTCGTATCTTGTATTTTCTATATTTTAGCGAGACCAAAACCAATACCAAAAAATGAATACACCACTACTTAATTACGATTCCCCTCGGAATCGTAAATCTTACTTTTTATTTTTTTCAATTTTAATTTGCTTTTTCATCACCACTTCTCAAGATCTTCATGCGCAAGGTCCGGGATCGCTCTTTGTAGATGCAGGTCCCGATGTTACGATTCCTTGTGGTAGTGGTGGATGCGTAGACCTAACGGCTTCATTTCTTGAAACGTTTGAAACTATTTCGGAATCTTACACGGTAAGTACGATAGATTACAACCCGCCTTTCCCTTTTAGTGGATTGGCCAACCCATTAAACCCAGACATTGATGATGCTTGGTCCGATGTGGACAACCTACCATTCGATTTCTGTTTTTTCGAAAACATAGAAACCCAGTTTCAGGTAGGATCCAATGGAGTATTGCGATTCGATGTAGACCCTGGCGATACAGGCGGAGGATCCAACGGATGGCAATTCACCGAAAATTTACCCAATAACGACAATCCAACATTAGGCGAAGCCAATGTATTTACACCTTGTCACGATATCGACCCATCGGTTTCCGATACCGAAGAGATCGCTTACGAAGTACTGGGTGAATTCCCAAACCGTGTGTTGGTGGTTTCTTATTTTGAAGTTCCTTTGTTTTCAGGAACATGTAATAGCCTTTTGGCTACACAGATGGTTGTTTTTTATGAATTCTCCAACGTAGTAGAAGTTTATATTCAAGACAAACCCACCTGTGATACCTGGAACGACGGTAACGCTGTGATCGGGATTCAGAACAACGATGGCGATGTAGCCTTTGTTCCTCCCGGAAGACAAACTTCAGATTCTCCTTGGACAACCAACAACGAAGCTTGGCAGTTTTCTCCAGCAGGAGCTCCTACTTACGTATTTGAGTGGTTGGACGAAAACGGAGACGTTGTAGGTACCGATCCTACCATAAATGTGTGTCCTAGTGGAGACGCTACGTATACTGCAAGAATTACCTATACCAACTGTAACGGGGATGAAGTAGTATTAACCGACGAAGTACAGGTAACCCCTGATGCAGACTTTACTGTAGATTTAGGCGATGACCAATATTTTTGTGATACGGATACGGATTCTTATGAAATCGTTCCAGAATTAACAGGAAGTACTTCGGGAGCTACATACCTATGGAGTACAGGCGAAATAACACCTACCATAACGGTTTCTACAACAGATACCTATTCTGTAGAAGTAACTGTTTCCGGTTGTTCACTAACCGATTCAGTAAATGTAACCTTCCTAAGCAGTCCAGATTGTACGATCGAGCCAGAATGTTCTTTTGTTGATTTTGAAGAGAACTTCGGAACAGGATCCGGAAGGGTCTGTGACTTAGGTGCCGCAACGACTACCTATATATGTAACGATGCCACTCAAGTTGAAGATGGTGAGTATACCATAACCAACACGTCCAATGGACTGAATACGGGTTGGCATCCCGATATGGAAGACCATACCGAAGGTGATGTAGGAGGACGTGCCCTATTCGTTAATGCAGATTTAGCTACTGGCGAGTTCTACCGTAGAACCATTACCCTTAACGAAGACACCAACTATGCCTTTAGAGCATGGATTACCACCGTATACGATACCGATACAGGTATTTGCGGCGGAACTGGGAATCCTTCCAACGTGATTTTCCGAATAGAAGATCCAGGAGGTGCCTTGATTGCCGAAACCGAAACTGGTGACATTCCCAATGAAGCGGAACCCAACTGGCAAGAATTCCTAATCGAGTTTAATACTGGATCCAATACAGACATCCAGTTGGTATTAATAAACAATGCCGCTGGAGGTTGTGGAAACGATCTTGCTATAGACGATATCACGCTAACGCTAGAGAACACACCTCCTGTGATTGTGGAACCAGATGACATCATGATTTGTGAAGAAGATGCTGGAACCGCCATTTTCGATCTTACTTCGGTAATCGATACCGTTTTGGATGGCCAAGACCCAGCAATGTTCAATGTATCCTTCCACACCACTCAATTGCAAGCAGAAGCAGGAGTGAATGCAATAGATTCACCAGATGCTTATGAAAATACCACGAGCCCAGAAACCATTTACGTTCGGGTAGAAGATTTTGATGAGCCTACCTGTTTTAGTGTCGTAGATTTCGACTTGATTGTAGATCTTATTTTGGATTTCCAAATCGATATCACTTCTGAATTCGATTTATGTAGCACCGACGAATTACCAACGTTGGATGCCACTCCGCAAAATCCAGATGTAGACCTTTCCATCGTTACCTACGAATGGACAGATGCTGGTGGAACCGTGGTTTCTACAGACGCTACTTACACCCCATCTGGAGCTGGAACCTATACGGTAGTAGTGACTTCACCTCCATGTAGTGAAGAAACCCACTCCTCTACCATTAATGTTACTGAAAACCCAACCTTGGATTTAGGTGCGGACCAAGTACTGTGCGATGGTGGAATCTTCGATATCATTCCTGAAATTACAGGAGGCACAGACGATATCACCTACTTGTGGAATACAGGGGAAACCACCCCAACCATTACGGTAGATGCCACAGGAACCTATACGTTAGAAATTACAGTAGGACCCTGTACGGTTAGCGATAGTATAGACATCTTTATTAGCGATCCTGTAACCATTGAGGTTACCCCCGACTTTAGAACATGTCCTGAAGAACCTAGGGTAATCACTGCTACAGCAAGTGTTGCTGAAGCTACCTACCAATGGTATTTAAACGGGGATATTTTAACAGGGGAAACCAATAGCACCTTAGAGTTTACCATTCCTTCGGGCACCATGGGAACACAAATCTACTCGGTAATAGCTACTGTAGGTGAGTGTACCGGTGAAAATGAAGTAGCAGTTACTTTGTACGATGTTGGGAATTGTGTAATTTCACAAGGGATCTCCCCCAATGGATCCGCTGGGTATAACGATTCGCTGGATTTGGAATTCTTGTCCGATAGAACCGGAGGAATTACAAACCTTCAGATCTTTAACAGGTTAGGAACTTTAGTATTCGAAAAGTCCAACTATGTAAATGAATGGATGGGTCAGGATAAAAATGGAAACGAGTTACCTACGGGAACGTATTTCTATGTTATCGACTTCTTGAATGCAGATGCTGTTTACGGGCCACAGGCCACAGGATGGATCTATTTAAACAAAGAACGCTAAAAAACTTGCTAACCGAAAAATAATAGTCAACATGTATACTTTTAAAAACATATATATAATACCCTTTTTACTGGCTGTATTCTTCCTGCACGATATGAGTGCGCAGCAAGATCCACAATATACCCAGTACATGTACAACATGAACGTGATAAACCCTGCCTATGCAGGTTTAAAGGAGAATCTTTCCTTAACCGCGCTGTACCGTAAGCAATGGTCAGGTTTGGAAGGAGCTCCAGAAACGATCACCTTTTCTGGACATTCGCCTATAGACGATAATATTGGTTTGGGACTTTCGGCCATTAAGGACGAATTGGGACCCGTTAAAGAAACCAATGTATATGTAGATTTCTCCTATACCCTTCAGGTTTCCGATGCTTTAAAATTAGCATTGGGACTTAAAGCAGGAGCTACGTTTCACGATGTAGGGTTAACCGGATTAACATTACAGGATCCCAACGACCCTTTCTTTAGTCAGGATATAAACAACGTCTACCCCAATGTAGGGGCAGGAGCATTCTTCTATGGAGATAACTTTTATATAGGGGTTTCGGTTCCTAACTTATTGAATTCGGTTCATATCGATGAAAACGGATTAAAGGTAGGATCGGAGACCAATCACTATTTCGGAACCGCAGGATATGTATTCCAAGTTTCCGAAAACGTAAAGCTAAAACCATCTGTCATGGTAAAATCGGCTTTCGATGCACCGCTATCGTATGATGGGAACCTGAATGCCCTGTTCTACGAAAAATTCGAAATAGGGGCTTCGTATCGTTTAGACGACTCGTTTAGTGGTTTGGTAGGATTTCAAGCCACTCCATACCTAAGGATTGGATACGCTTACGACCATGTCATAAGTGATTTAGATGCCGTGGCAAATGCCTCTCACGAGGTAGTTTTGACCTTCGATTTGTTGTTCAAGAAAAAGTCACTTCGTTCACCCCTTTATTTCTAATTGTTAATACGATCATTCCATGAAAAATATAATCACACTCCTTCTTATCATGGCAGTCTCCATAGGAGTTGCCCAAAACAAGGATACCAAAAAGGCCGATCAGCTTTATGACCGCTTGGCCTATACCGATGCTGCAGCTGCTTACCAAAAGCTTTTGAAAAAAGGAAAGGGAAGCCGCTACGTATTCGAGCGATTAGCAAACAGTTACTATTTTATTAACGATACCAAAAAGGCAGAAACCTATTACAAAAGGGTGGCCAAAGGTAGAAAGGTAAAGCCCGAGGTTATTTATAACTACGCGCAAACCCTTAAAGCCAATGGAAAGTTTAGTGACTACAACACTTGGATGCAGAAATTTTCGGAAATGGCTCCAAATGATTCCCGTGCTAAGGAATTCATGAAGAATCCAAACTACGTTCCTCAAATCATGGAGGAATACGCCCGTTACGAAGCAAAGAACCTAGAAGACCTTAATACCGGAGCTTCAGAATTTGGAAGCCTCTTGGTAGGCAAGGATTTCTACTTTTCTTCCGCTAGAAATAGTGCCCGAAAAAAGTACCACTGGGATGAGCAACCTTTCTTGGATGTTTACAAAGCCAAAGTAGTGGGTAACACCATTAAAAATGCCAGCCTATTGGAAGGTGACGTAAACACAAAATATCACGAAGGGGTTGTGGCGCTAAGTAACGATGGTAAGCGCATGTATTTTGACAGAAACGATTACCTGAATGGTAAATTCCAGAAAAGTGAAGACGGAATCAACCAAATCAATCTATATTATACAGAGTTGGTAGACGGAAATTGGAAAGGTGTATTCTCGCTTCCATTCAACAGTACAGAATACTCTAACCAGCATCCTGCCCTAAGCCCCGATGGCAAGACTTTGTATTTCTCCAGCAACATGCCAGGAGGAAAAGGAAAGTTCGACCTGTACAGGGTATCCATTAACAGTGACGGTTCGTTAGGAACGCCCGAACGATTGGGTGACCACATCAATACCGAAGGTAACGAGGTGTTCCCATCCATAGATTCCAATGGTAACCTTTACTTTTCCAGTGATGGGCACCAAGGATTGGGTAGATTGGACGGTTTTCATGCCGAAGCAAATGGCAGATCCTTTAATTCGCCCATGAACATGGGGAAAGGAGCCAATAGCGAAGCAGACGATATCGCCTTTACATTCGACCCTGCTACCAAAACTGGGTTTATGACATCCAACCGTAGTGGTGGAAAAGGAAAGCATGAC
>JANQKN010000029.1 GCA_028281065.1 Flavobacteriaceae bacterium
TTCCAGGCCAGGTAGACCAGGTAGACGACGCTGAACACCTTCAGGATCGTGTAACTGACCGGGAACGCCTCGAACACCTGCACGAGGCCGACGCCGACAAGCACAAAAAAGACATGACGAACAAAATGCCTTGAGAAAAGCAAATCGTTTTAACGGTCTTAAAAGAATCTATAAAAAGCTGTTGGGAAGCCGACCTATCGAAGAAGAGCACGAAATTATCCTCGATCACAATTACGACGGCATTAAAGAGCTCGATAACAGATTGCCGCCATGGTGGCTCTACGGTTTTTATGCCACCATTCTATTTGCAGTAATCTATATGGTGCGCTTCCACATTTTTAACGATTACACCCAAGCTGAGGAATACGAAACCGAAGTAGCAATTGCCAAGGCAGAGATCGAAGCTTGGAAAAAAACGGCCAAAGACTTGGTCGATGCCAATACCGTAACGCTACTTACCGATGCTAGTGATTTAAGTGCAGGAAAAAGATTTTCGACGAAAGCTGTGTGGCTTGCCATAAGGCTGATGGGGGCGGTGGAATTGGCCCCAACCTTACCGATGAATATTGGATCCTTGGTGGGGGTATTAAAAATGTGTTTACTACTATTTCTGAAGGGGGACGTGATGGTAAAGGGATGGTTGCATGGAAAAGCGAATTGAAACCTTCAGAAATTGCACAGGTTTCCAGCTATGTGTTAAGCCTCCAGGGAACTACCCCAGCAGAACCCAAAGAAGCTCAAGGGGATATCTGGGTAGATCCAGATACCCCTGTGGAAGAGGTAGAGTTAAACGAAGCCGTGAGTGACACCACAGATGTACAAACACCTTAAAAACAGCTTTGGAAACACCAGAGAATGAAATATTCAGGGATAGCATAAGTACCGTTACCGAAGAAGGGAAACGTGCCTGGGTGTATCCCAAAAAGCCCGAAGGAAAGTACTACGAGTGGCGAAAAATAGTAAGCTATGTGTTACTGGCCATTCTGTTTGCCTCTCCTTTTCTAAAAATAGATGGCAACCAGTTTCTCATGTTCAATGTATTGGAACGTCGTTTCAACATCTTTGGGCAGCCCTTTTGGCCACAGGATTTCCACCTGTTCGTCATCATGATGATTATTGGGGTGGTGTTCGTGGTGTTCTTTACTGTTGCTTTTGGGCGGTTGTTTTGTGGATGGATCTGTCCGCAAACCATTTTTATGGAAATGGTCTTCCGCCGCATTGAATATTGGATCGAAGGTGACCGGGGAAAACAGATACGGCTGTCTAAGATGCCTTGGAATGCCGAAAAAATTAGGAAGCGAGCCCTAAAATGGAGTGTTTTCTTTATCATTTCCTTCTTAATCGCCAATGTTTTCCTTGCCTATCTCATTGGCAGTGATCAATTGTTGAGATACATAACCGATGGTCCTTTTCATCATATAAGCACTTTAATCTCCCTGCTCATATTTACTGCAGTATTCTACTTTGTCTTTGCCTGGTTCCGGGAACAGGTATGTATCATTGCCTGTCCTTATGGAAGATTGCAAGGGGTGTTGTTGGACAACAAATCCATCGTTGTGGCTTACGACCACAAACGAGGTGAGAAAGAAATGGGAAGGGCTAAATTCAGAAAAAACGAAGACAGGCCTTCTACAGGAAAAGGGGATTGTATCGATTGTTTTCAGTGTGTTCATGTTTGTCCCACAGGCATTGACATCCGCAACGGTACCCAATTGGAATGTGTAAACTGTACTGCCTGTATCGATGTCTGTGATAAAATGATGGAAAACGTGGGTCTCCCCAAAGGACTGATTCGCTATGCCAGTGAGGAAAATATTGAAAAGAAAGCCAAATTCACCTTCAATGCCCATCTTAAAGGATACAGTGCTGTACTGGGAATCCTTATTGCTGTATTGGTAGGGATGCTCTTCTTACGAAACGATATAGAAGCACGCATTTTACGTCTACCAGGACAATTGTATGAACACAAAGCAGACAACATTATAAGCAATGTGTTTACTTACAAATTGGTGAATAAAACGACTCTGGATATAAACAATGTGACTTTTAAACTATTGTCCCATGACGGTAGTATGAATGCCATTCCACACAACACATTCCATATTCCCAAGCAGGAATTGGTAGAAGGTACTCTTTTTATTGAGATCGATGCCAGCCAACTAAAAAGCGAAAAAGACCGATTGGAGATAGGGATATACAGCAATGGGGAATTAATAGAAACCACAACCTCCTCCTTTTTGGGGCCTAGAAGTTATAGATAGTCTAGGTTTCGTAGTAATGAGGATAAACAAAATACTATTATGAAAATAAATTGGGGAACAAAATTGGTTATAGGAATGATCTGCTTTATGGGCTTCATCCTATATTTTGTCATAACCGTAACTACCAATAAAAAGTATGATTACGACTTGGTTACCGAAAATTATTATGAAAAGGAGATGTACTATCAAGAAGAAATTGATAGCGAACAAAACCTCAACAAATTAAGCAGACCCATTACTGGGAAAAAAACCGCCGAAGGTTGGTTACTCACATTCCCAGAAGAAATGAACACTGCCAATAGCAAAGGAACTGTGTTCCTATATCGACCGTCCGACCAGAACCTGGATTTCGACTTTCCATTGGTCCTTTCCAATTCTAATTTGCTCATACCTGACAATTTGTTGTTGGACGGTCGTTGGAACATAACCATAGCATGGGAGTTCAACAACGAATCTTATCTCTACAAAGAAGCAATACTGTATTAATGCTGCTATCTGCCTTCATATTTGGGTTGTTGGGAAGTTTTCACTGCGTGGGCATGTGTGGCCCTATTGCTTTTCTATTACCTGTGGATCGCAATAACGCTGTTATACGTTTTCTTCAAATAAGCAGCTATCACCTGGGAAGGTTATTTACCTATGGTTTTCTGGGAATGCTATTCGGTTTATTGGGTGAGCGCATGCAACTCTTTGGACTGCAACAATACCTTTCCATTGCCATTGGGGTTTTAATGATTGCTGTTATCTTCATTCCTTCCAAAACCTTTAACCGTTACAACCTATCCAAACCCGCTTATCGCTTGGTTGGAAAACTAAAATCGGCTATGGGTGCCCGACTTAAAAGAAAAGAACCGGGTACTTTCTTTACGTTGGGTTTTTTAAATGGATTGCTCCCCTGTGGATTGGTATACATGGCCATTTTTGCGGCCATTGCCTCTGGAGGTGTTTGGGAAGGCAGTCTTTATATGGTACTCTTTGGTTTAGGGACCTTACCCCTTATGACCACCGCTATCTATTTAGGTAATTTTTTAAAAGGCAAAGCAAGGAAATATCTCTTAAAGACAATCCCCGCTATAGTTGTAATTATAGGTATCCTTTTTATACTCCGTGGAATGGGATTGGCGATTCCTTATGTATCCCCTCCGGACACAGTTGCAGTTCAACAGGTAAGTGCACAGCACAGCTGTCATTAAACCGTCATGGAAAATAAAGGAACCTCGGGTTTGTTGCGTTGTAGGTGTAGATCGAATGGCAAGCAAATATTCCTCACAAAGGAACGCCCTTTTTGGGTAACTACAAGTTTATCGGAATAACGTTCTAAAAGTCCGTCGTCTTCCAGTTCACTTAGCTTGGAAAGTACTTCGGGAAGTTCTTCAAACTGCATCTTTGGGTCGTCCCAATGGGTTTCGAAACGACACATAAGATTCAGTATATGATTACGGATCACCAAATCTTCTTCAGTAAGGATATGCCCTCTAAAGACCGGGAAGATACCATCCCTTATAAGTTCCTGATAGGCTTCCACGCTTTTTACATTCTGGGCAAAACCATACCAGCTATCGCCTATGGCGGAAACCCCCAATCCTAAGGTAAGTTGGGTTTGGCTGGTTGTATATCCCATAAAGTTACGGTGAAGGACACCGACTTCTTGAGCTTTGTAGAGGTCGTCCGTGGGTAAGGCAAAATGATCCATCCCAATTTCTACATAACCTCCTTCCTTCAGCATCTGTTTTCCTGTTTCGTACTGAAGGTGTTTCTGCTCAGGGGTAGGTAGGTCTTCTTCTTTATACCCTCTTTGTCCATTGCCCTTCATCCAAGGCACATGTGCATAGCTATAAAAAGCAATACGATCCGGACGCAATTCCACCGTTTTTTGAATGGTATTCACCACATCTTCCTGGGTTTGAAAGGGAAGCCCATAAATAATATCATGCCCTACCGATTTATATCCAAAGCTTCGAGCTTCGGCAGTTGCTATTAGTACGTTTTCGAAAGGTTGAACCCTTCTAATGGCCTTCTGCACCTTTTCGTTGTAATCTTGCACCCCATAACACACCCGATCGAAGCCCAAACGGTGTAGGGTTTCCAAATGTGCTGGCTGTGTGTTATTGGGGTGCCCCTCAAAACTAAATTCTATGTCTTCGGCCCTATATGCAATTTTGAAGATGCCTTCAACAAGGCGCTCTAAATGTGCAGCAGCAAAAAAGGTGGGGGTACCCCCACCTAAATGGATCTGTTTTATTGTAGGTTTCTTACCCAACAATTCCACATACATGTGGAACTCTTTGAGTACGGCTCGTATATAAGGGATTTCTACTTCGTGGTTTTTGGTAATCCGCTTGGTGCAACCACAAAACGTACACATACTTTCGCAAAAGGGTAAGTGGATGTACAAGCCTACCCCTTCACTTTGCGTCTCATGGAAACTACGCACAACGGTTTCTTTCCAAGTACTCAGTCTAAAGGATTCGTTGTCCCAATACGGGACAGTAGGGTAACTGGTGTACCTAGGCCCTGCTACATTGTATTTAGAAACCAGTGTGCACATGCTATGACTAAAAAATTAAATTAGCCACCAAAATAACCGTGCAAAGAATCCCGCTAAGAATCATGGAATTCAATACAATCTTCGGTTTCTGAACGGTAAGTATGGAAGCATTCACTGCATTACACACTACCACAACCAAGAACACTTGCAGCATCTGGAAAAAACCGTTGCCATGCTGAAAAACAGACATTACCGCTATAGAACCCAAACAAGTGGATACGATAATGGAGAAGGCAGCATACATCATAAAATGCTGTTTCCAATCTTTACTGATTTTTGCATATAAATGGCTCATAATTTTAGGCTTTAAATAATTAACACCACAAAACTATGACTGCCTAGCTGGGGAAACGATGACATTTGTCACCCTATGGAAGAAGGGCTATTTTTGAAAAGCCGTCCACATGGGTTCCTCAAACTGTTTGAGTTCATCGATACGCTTTCGCCTATTTTCATCTATGCCCATAGGGGTAACCACAATATAATCCTGCACATAATAAAACACGTCGTTCTCTGCAGGTAGTTTGTACACCTTTGCTGGGTTTTCAGGCTTCAGGTTCCATGTTACTTCAGATCCTGGACCGGTATGCCCTTCCCCTTCGCTGGCTTCCAGGTGAAAAGGAGCCACATCGAACGTAATGGCACGTTCCATCACTTTTACCCCTTTAATGGCTTCCAGGTTATCGGGTAAGCTTATGGTAAAATATTCAAAAGGGTTCATCTGTGCTACGGCAGGAGAACCTGCCAAATCCGCAACCCAATGGCAGATACGTTCCATACCTTCCTTTTGGGAACTTTCCTCGTCAATTCCAGAAACTGCTATGGCTGGAATCCGAGCCAAAGCAGCAGTTCGTGCTGCACCAATGGTTCCCGAGCCAAACCAAGCGGCGCCAATATTGGATCCTCCATTGATCCCCGATATGACCAAATCGATGGTTTTTCCTTGTTGACCAAACACGCCCAATGCACCAAACATGACACAATCGGCAGGGTAGCCATCTACTTCGTAAACGAATATGTTCCGTTCTTTATCTTCAGAAATAAGCTTCGATTTTATAAATCCTTGTCGGGGCATGGACATCATACTGGAGGTCCCGCTCCTATTCTCCGAACTGGCAACCACAACGACCATTTCGGCATGTTCGCTCATGGCTTCGGCCAAACAAACGAGTCGATTGATGTCTTCCATGCCATCATCGTTGGTAATCAAAACATTTTTGGGATAGGTTATGGTTTCATTGCTTCCAAGGGGCAAATCACTCATCCATTCCCCTTCCTTAAAGATCCCTTTTTCTACATCGCCATTCCTGTAAAACAGGGTTCCCAAACCATTCGGCTGCCCATCCTTCCAAAGCCCTGAATATTTATAACGATCGCTTTCGGGTTCGTACCAATAGGTTCCATGGCCCGATCGCAATCCATCTTCATATTGTCCTTCGTAGTGGTCACCATCGTCATTAAAGAAACGACCAAATCCGTATACATAGCTTTCCTTAAAATCCCCTTCGTAGTGATCCCCATCTGTGGCAAATCGAATCTCTCCTTTACCATGCAATTTGCCCTTTAACATAGATCCGTGATAATCGTAGAGTTTTTTATTTGCTTCAAACAAGGTTAGGGTTCCTGTTCCATGTATGAATCCGTCCACACAATCCCCAGTCCAGGCAAACGATCTGAGTTCTTGATTTTTTGTGGTGAAAAATTGACAATCGCCTGCTTCGTTGGTTAACCACCCACCCTCTGGATTGGCGGTTTTGAAACTATATACATAGAATGCAACGATTCCTAAAGGGACTATTTGGAATAACAGTACCCCAATCCCTTGCAATACACGTTTAAATCTGATCTTTTTTTTCATAAAGCTATCCTATTAGTTTGAAGCTAATGTATTGATCGCTACCCACAGAACCTCAGAAATGGTACGGATTGCCTTACTTTGTGTTGAATTGTATAGGCTAATTGGATTTTTGTGCAATCCGCTTTCGCAGGAACCCAATTTTAGGACGGGCCACGGGTATCTTTATGGCTGTATCGAACAGCTTAATGAACAATCCCTGTGAGTTTCCATGGGAAGATTCTATGGTATCTAGGTTGACCAAAAACGATCGGTGGCAACGAAAAAATTCTGGGTATTTGGATAAGGCTTCCTCTATTTCCTTCATTCGTCCCCGATACAATTTTGAAGTGTTTTTTTCGGCAGTCATAAAATGAAGTGCAATATAGTTTCCTTCGGAACTCACATACCTAAGGTCTGAACGTTTAAATGTTACAGGTTTGTTTTCCAATTGTAGTTGTATGGTTTCACTGGGATCGATTGGATGAAGCACATCGAGCTGTTTGCGAAGTTGCCGGTTCACTTCTTGGGAGGCCTGAAGGTGCTTCCTAGCCAGAAAATTGAATCGAAATAATATCAACAAAGTGGAAGCTACCAAACCTATCATTAAAGTTTTGGAGACGGACAGTAGAAGTTCGGTAAATGAAATCAGTAACTCCGGATCTCCTTTTATGAATAAACTGTTTCCTACATGATGCCATAAGCCTATAATGAAGAAGTTGTACAGCAAAAACAAAAATGCCTTGGAAATGGACCACTTAGCTTCTTCGAACCATCGGGGAAAAAGTATGGGAAAGCCAAAATAATTAATACCCAATACCAGAAAAGCCCCCAACAAATAGCCCGAAAACAAAAGCGATCGATTAATCACCATAAACCCATAGGGCTGTAACAACAAGACGATAAGGCTTAAAAACAGGGCAATGGAAACAACGGTATTCCTTTTTTCGGCCATAGATTGTTCGAAAGGATAGGGAGTACGAAACCAAGTCCAGTTTATCATCTTGTGGGTAATTATTTTAATTCGATCTGAGAATAAAGGTACCAAATTTAGAAGCCATAAAAAGAAAAACCCTTCCAGTCTAAAACCGAAAGGGCATTGTATCACTTAAAATGTTCAATTAAGCCAAATCGAAACGATCCAAATCCATCACTTTGGACCAAGCGGCTACAAAGTCGTTTACAAAACGATCTTTGGAATCGTTGCATCCATACACTTCGGCAATGGCGCGAAGTTCGGTGTTGGATCCAAAAATGAGATCGACACGGCTCCCAGTCCATTTTACATCACCTGTAGCACGATCACGTCCTTCGAAAACGTCATCACTATCTGACGCTGCCGCCCATGAAGTTCCCATGTCCAATAGGTTCACAAAGAAATCATTGGTAAGGGTTCCTGGATTGTTGGTAAAGACACCATGTTGCGATCCATCATAATTGGTATTCAGTACACGCATTCCCCCAATGAGAACCGTCATCTCGGGAGCCGTTAGGGTCATGAGTTGGGCCTTGTCTACCAATAGTTCTTCAGCAGAAGCGCTGTAGTTACCTTTTACATAGTTTCGGAACCCATCGGCAAAAGGTTCAAGTACTGCAAAGGATTCTACATCGGTCTGCTCTTGAGCGGCATCAGTACGTCCCGAGGTAAATGGAACCGTTACAGAATGACCTGCATTTTTTGCAGCCTGTTCTACTCCAACAGCGCCTCCAAGAACAATAAGGTCTGCCAAGGAAACTGTTTTTCCAGACGCACTATTGAATTCTTGTTGTATTCCCTCGAGTGCATTCAATACATTGGATAGTCCCGATGGATTGTTTACCTCCCAGTTTTTCTGCGGTGACAATCGTAAACGTCCTCCATTGGCCCCTCCTCTTTTGTCAGATCCACGGAAGGTAGATGCAGACGCCCAAGCTGTAGAAACCAATTGAGAAACGGATAAGCCTGAATCGGCTATTTTTGTTTTCAATGAAGCCACATCGGCATCATCAATTGCTTCACCCGTAGCTGCAGGAATGGGATCTTGCCAAATAAGCTCTTCGCTAGGAACTTCGGGTCCTAAATAACGAGCAATTGGTCCCATATCACGGTGCGTTAGCTTGTACCACGCACGGGCAAAAGCATCGGCAAACTTATCTGGGTCTTCATAAAAACTCCTTGATATTTTTTCATAGGCTGGATCCATACGCAAAGCAAGGTCTGTGGTAAGCATTATAGGTGCATGACGCTTATTAGGGTCGTGGGCATCGGGCACACTATCTGCTCCTGCTCCATGCTTAGGAATCCATTGGTGGGCTCCCGCAGGACTCTTGCTCAATTCCCAATCGTATCCAAAAAGGTTCCAGAAGAAATTATTGCTCCATTTGGTAGGAGTACTCGTCCAAGCCCCTTCCAATCCACTGGTAATGGTATCTCCGGCATTTCCTGTTCCGTAGTTGTTTTTCCAACCCATACTTTGCTCTGCAATGCCTGCGGCTGCAGGTTCGCGTTCTACATATTTATCTGGATCGGCAGCACCGTGGGTTTTTCCGAAGGTATGTCCCCCTGCAATCAGGGCAACGGTTTCTTCATCGTTCATAGCCATACGACCAAAGGTTTCGCGAATGTCTTTGGCAGCAGCTATAGGGTCCGGGTTTCCATTAGGTCCTTCTGGGTTTACATAGATCAATCCCATTTGTACGGCTCCTAAGGGGTTTTCCAATTCGCGGTCGCCTTCATAACGCTTATCACCCAACCATTCGGTTTCGGACCCCCAGTAAATATCTTCTTCAGGCTCCCAAACATCTTCACGACCTCCACCAAATCCAAAGGTTTTAAAGCCCATAGATTCCAAGGCGCAGTTCCCAGCCAGAATCATAAGGTCTGCCCATGATATTTTCTTTCCATACTTCTGTTTAATGGGCCAAAGGAGCAATCGGGCTTTGTCCAAATTGGCATTATCGGGCCAACTGTTAAGGGGAGCAAAGCGTTGGGTACCCGAACCTCCGCCTCCACGACCATCTGCAATACGATAGGTTCCTGCACTGTGCCATGCCATACGAATGAATAAGGGTCCATAATGACCATAATCGGCTGGCCACCAATCCTGGGAATCGGTCATTAGATCGTATAAGTCTTGTTTGAGTGCATTTAGATCGAGCGATTTAAACTCTTCGGCATAATTAAAATCCGGATCCATGGGATTGGACAAGGAAGAGTTTTGGCGAAGGATGTTTAGGTTTAATTGGTTGGGCCACCAATCACGGTTAGAGGTTCCCCCACCTGCGCCTTTTTTAAGTGCTCCATTTAGAAAAGGGCACATTTCGGCGCCGTTTGGATGTTCGTTATTTCCCATTTTTCGAAGTATTAAGTGATTATTGTTTTTCCAAATTTCAATAATATAGTTTTATAAAACTATTTTTTGCAATCGATAAAAACTATGATTTTATTGTGTGTTTTTATCCTTCTAATCATGCTATTAATTTACTGAAATTTAAAGCATGAAAAAACACTAGACTCAACATTAATTATGTATGTAAAACAATTGTTGATGAAAATAATAATACGAAAGCTTCAATTTTTAACAAATAGCTATCTTTAAAACTTGTTAAAAACAAGCCCCATGAAACGCAGGCATTTTATCAAAAACACCACACTGGCATCTGTGACTGCTCTGGTAGGAACCGATATTGTATTTGGCCACTTACTTCCCGAAGGTTATGAGGTATTAGCGTTGCAAGACCCCGACCCATTTAAGTTGTTTGACTTGGATTCTGAAATGGTTGTTCTTAATGACAAACCCTGGAACATAGAAGCCAAAGCGCATCTATTGGATGAGAAGATTACTTCCAACAAGTATATGTTCATTAGAAACAACGGAAAAATTCCTGAGAACATCGATGTAAAGAATTGGACGGTTACCTTCGATGGTGAATCGGTAAAACAACCCAAAACCTATACCCTTCAGGAACTGAAAAGCAAGTTCCCACAACATACCTACCAACTCACACTGGAATGTGGCGGAAATGGCCGTAGCGAGTTCGATCCTCCCGCCAAAGGGAACCAATGGACTGTTGGAGCTGTATCCTGTGCTACTTGGACTGGGGTTCGTTTGCGGGATGTACTGGAAGATGTGGGCGTTACCAACAGTGCTGTCTATATTGGGTACCATGCAGCCGACACCCATTTAAGTGGTGACCCTGAAAAAGAACCTATTTCCCGAGGCGTTCCCATGGACAAAGCCTACCAGGAAGAAACCTTATTGGCCTTTAAAATGAACGGAAAGGATATTCCATTAGCACACGGTTATCCACTTCGATTGGTAGCGGGTGGCTGGCCTGCTTCTGCTTCAGGAAAATGGATCAATGGTATTAGTGTCCGCAATAAAGTGCACGATGGAACCAAAATGACAGGAAGTGCCTACCGCGTTCCCTGCGAAACAGTAGCTCCTGGTGAAAAAGTGAAGAGCGAAGACATGTGCATTATAGAATCCATGCCTGTAAAGTCCTTAATAACCTATCCTAAAAGTGGTGTTATGATCCTATTGGGAAAACGGTTATCCATTAGGGGACATGCCTGGGCTGGGGAACTGGAAGTAACCAAAATGGAATACTCCATCGATTTTGGATCCACTTGGAAGGAGTGCAAGGTAGAAGCACCTGTCAATCGATTGGCGTGGCAACATTTTTCGGCTTCCATCGATTTCCCAAAAAAAGGATATTACGAAGTTTGGGCAAGGGCTACGGATAGTGAAGGAATCAGTCAACCCATGGTGCTTCCCGGATGGAACCCCAAAGGATATTTAAATAACGCTTGCCACCGAATTGCCGTTAAGGTACAGTAAATGGACAACCATCAAGAATTTAAAGAACTAACCCAGAAAATCCACAAGGGATTTGTAGTTGCCTTTATGTTTATAGGGATGGCTTCCCTCATTTTGGTTTATGTAATGATAGATCCTACGTTTTCCGCTTTTCAAACCAATGAATCGAAAGCCTATGTGGCAGTAACCGAGGAGGAGGATGACCGTATAGAAAATGGTATTCACGTACGAACGGGTCTTGTAGATGCAGAAGGTCTTATGACGGTCGTAAACAACTGTACCAATTGCCACTCGGCCAAATTGGTGACCCAAAACCGTATGAATGCGGAGCGATGGGCTGCTACCATCGATTGGATGCAGGAAACCCAAAACCTTTGGGATTTGGGGGATAACGAAGCCATCATCATTAATTATTTGGTGACCAACTATCCGGTACTGAAAAAAAGCAGGCGTCAAGCCCTCACAAACATCGAATGGTATGAATTGGAAGAGTAGTATATCACTTTTGACTACTGTACTATTACTAGTAGCCTGCGACTTTGGGGATTCAAAAAAAACTTCTGAAGCCGAAGCACCCAAACAAGGCTATCAAAACACGAGTCATATAATCGAAGCTGAAGAGCTTACCCAACAGATCAACGACCCTACCCTTAAAGTGATCGATTTCCGAAAAAAGGAAAGTTACGATCAAGGGCACCTCCCTGGCGCACTCAATATCTGGCGCCCTGATATAGAGGATACCTCCTATGATTACGGCGGTATGATGGCCCCTGCTTCACAGATAGAAGTGCTGTTCAGCAATTTGGGCATTAAAACCGAGGATACCCTTGTCGTATATGACGACCGTGGTGGATGTGATGCAGCCCGATTGTGGTGGATTTTGTCTACTTACGGTTTTGACAACATAAAAATCCTGAATGGTGGAATCGATGCTTGGAAAAGCATCAAGGGAACGATTACTTTGGAGGTTCCTGTAGTGAAAGCTTCTCAATTTCGACTACCCCTAAAATCCGCCATGGAATTGTTAGCCACCAAAGATGAAATAAGCACTCTTTTACAGCAAGGAAATTATACGCTCTTGGACACAAGAACTACTGATGAATACACGGGAAAGCGCCAAAAGAAAGGTGCTAAGGAAGGAGGACGAATCCCCAGTAGTATCCATTTGGATTGGACGGCTTCGGTAGATTACGAAAATTCGAAAAAATTTAAACCCTACGATACCCTAGTGGCCCTTTATGCCCCGCTTCAATTTTCAGAGGAAGAATTAATTATTCCTTATTGCCATTCGGGGGTTCGTTCTGCACACACTACCTTTGTACTCAAAGAACTATTGGGCCATAAAAACGTAAAGAATTATGACGGTTCTTGGACCGAATGGAGTCATTTCGAAACATTACCTAAAGAAAAAGACAGTATAACGACCCTATTTCAGTAGACCATGGAAACATACCTCAACGCTTTTACGGAATCATTTGTAGGGACATTGCAATGGACTTGGCAATCGATCTGTTTTCAGGTCCCTTGGCAGAACAATTACTTCTGGGGGCTTATCGCCATTTCCCTTTTTGTTTGGTTGCTCGAAATCTTCTTTCCTTGGAGGAAGGAGCAATCTATCTTTCGAAAAGACTTTTGGTTGGACGGGTTTTATATGTTTTTCAATTTCTTTGTTTTCGCCATCGTCATTAGTGGCTTCTACAAAATCCTAGAACTGCTTTTTTCCGACCTTGGTATTACGGCACAAAGCCTTGCTCTTATAGACATGGGTTCTTGGTCTGCCTGGCTACAGCTTTTGGTCTTTTTTATCATTCTCGATTTTGTGCAGTGGTTTACCCATGTGTTGCTTCACAAGTACCCTTTCTTGTGGAAATTCCATCAAGTACACCACAGTGTAAAGGAAATGGGCTTCGCCGCCCATTTGCGCTACCACTGGATGGAAAACATCTTCTATAAACCCTTAAAAACCTTAGGGGTGATGATTTTGGGTGGGTTTGAACCCGAACAGGCTTTTATCGTTCATTTCTTAGCCATTGCCATTGGGCATTTTAACCATGCCAATATCAAAATTACTTGGGGACCACTTAAGTACATCATCAATAACCCCGTGATGCATTTGTACCATCACTCGTACGTGTTACCCGAAGGAAAATATGGGGTGAATTTTGGAATTAGCTTAAGCCTTTGGGATTATATCTTTAAGACCAACTACATCCCAGAAGACAGTGGTACGATCCTTTTGGGGTATCCCGAGGATGAAAAAATGCCCAAAGGGTTTTTTGGGCAATTGGTTCATGGATTTTTTCGGAGGAAGAAATAGCCATTACCCCTCAGAACTTAATGCTTCTTTTATTTCCATTCCCGTTGTGCGGGCCGTTTTCCCCACGCCGTAAATGGTGGCCGAAGCAAAGCCTGTCCATGAGCCATAGCCCACTAACCAAAGTTTGGGTTCTTTAATAGATCGTGTATGGTTGTTTTTAATTCTATTATTGTCTATCACACCCAAAGTTGATAAATGTTCTAGATTCGCCTTAAAGCCGGTACACCAAATAATTGCATCGAATGCTTCTTTAGAACCATCCTCCCAGATCACACCTTCTTCGTAAAAGGAATGGAATGGGCGTTTGGATGTATTGTACACGTTTCGCTTTTTGGCTTCCCTCACGGTTGCTACCTGTACAATATTACTCAACGAAATCTTCCCTGAATCTTTTTTAGGCGGTAATGTTGTTGGTTTGTTCTGAAACTTTCTGGTAGCTTCATGAAACAGGTAACGACCGTCGATATCTTCAGGTAAAAAATAGGGTTCTTCCAAGGTGACCCATTGAGTATCGGCAACTTCCGATACTTCAGCCAATATCTGAGCACCTGAATTTCCGCCGCCTACCACCAGCACTTTCTTCCCTTGCAAACCTTCAGGGTTTCTGTAATCTACGGAATGCATCTGGGTGCTTAAAAACCCCTCCCTATTCTCATACTCTGGAATAAAGGGATTTCTAGAAGATCCCGTTGCGCTCACCAAGGTTTTAGAAAGGAAAATTCCTTTATCTGTCTCTATATGGAAAAGTTCTTCTTTCTTAGTTACGTTACTTACAGCGACGGGTCTTTGAATAGGCAAATCGTACCGTTTTTCGTAAGCCGCCAAATATGCTAAAAATTCATCTTTTGTAGGATACTCTTCTTTGCCTTTGGGCATCATCCACCCCGATAAGGAGCTATACACAAGGTTAGCCATTTGCAGTTTCACCCTAACCGCTCAAATGCCCAAGAAACTACTGGGAATCGTTACCCCCACTACCCTGGGCGAACACATCAGAAAGGTAAGGCTGGAACGCAAGGAACAGCAACAAGAAGTTGCTAAAATATTGAATGTCAATCAGATGTATCTGTCTTCATGGGAGCACAACCGAAAGCCCGTACACCCGAAGTACGTTGAATCCGTTGTGGACTACCTTGGCTACGTTCCCGATGTTACCGGCGGCTTTGACCGATTGGGAACGAGGACCAAGCTGTTTCGGATGAAGCACGGGATCTCACACGGGGAATTCCTGCACATGGCCAACATTGAACCCCATACCCTCCACAGGATCGAAGTGAAGAAGTGGTGGAATATCGATGTACAGGAGCGGGAGCGTATCATCAAGGCCCTTGAACAGGCAGATCCGGTGTTGGGCATCAGCAGTGCGGGTTGATTTTTATGGACAGGCCCTATCGGTTGATGGAAGTTGCCCGGGATGGTATTATGGTCCCAGTAAACCGGTGACCTATGAAAATCGCAATGGCACAAATGGATATCCTCTCGGGTGGGGTCAAGGAGAATACCAAGAAAATGGTTGATTTCATTGTCCAGGCCAAGGAACGGGGCTGCGACCTGGTCGTCTTTCCCGAGATGAGCGATACGGGCTATGACATGCCCGTTATTTTGGATACGGCTTCAACTTGGGACAATGGGCCTGTGGTTAAACTAAGGGAAACGGCCCAAAAACTCCAGATAAATGTTATTGCCGGTGTCTCCAGGAGAACCTCCGTGGGGGTATATAACGGTGTGGTGGTGATAGACCGAAACGGCGGTATCGTCCACGGCTACCACAAAACCCACCTCATTACCGCGGAACCGATGTTGGAACACCGGTTCCTGCAAGCAGGGGAAGCTTTAGGTTTTTTTGAACTTGAAGGGGTGAAAATAGGCGTCATGACCTGTTACGAGATCCGTTTCCCGGAGATTGCACGGACACTTGCCCTTAAAGGGACGGAACTCCTGGTAATCCCGGCTGCATGGCCCATGGTACGCCTCCCGCACTGGCAGGGCCTTGCGGTGGCAAGGGCCATCGAGAACCAGGTGTACGTGGCAGCGGTGAACCGGATCGGAAACGGCACAGGGCTCCGGTTCGCAGGAACGAGCCTATTGGTGGGCCCCTATGGTGAGGTCATCACTAGCGGTACCCAAATCCATGAAGACCTTCTGGTAGGAAAAATCGAGAGGGACCGGATCAATGCGGTACGGGAACAGATAAAGGTTCACCAAGACCGAAGGCCCGAACTCTACGACCTCGGCCCTTGATGGTGCCGGCCCCAACACCTTATTCCTTTGGGTTGCCGGTAGGCTACAGGGAACCGGAGCCATCCCCTCAAAAGGAACAGCGGTCACATCCCCACCCCACGGCCCCTTCCGGGTTTCTTCCCCAATCCCTGCACATTCCCCGCATCCAGTGTCAAGGCCTTCTTCAATACCAAGATGTCGTCATACTCATAAAAATTGAGGCTGTTTTTATCTTTGTCATAGTTAACCAGAATTGCGGGATGTCCACCACCTGAACCCTTGGGCGGGGGGGATATTGCATTCAAGAGGGTGATGTATGCTTTCAATTCCCTATACGTGGCACCTAGGCCATCGGGATGGTTTGGTTTAAGGATATCAAGGGCAATTTCGTTGAACTTCCTGACCTTGGAGACATCTTTCTTTACAATATTGGAATAGGGCTGGATTTCAAACTTTCCGTTCATTGGGTAAACGATAAAATGCATCTTTTCAGAAATGGAGAGGTATTGTCTATTGGAAAATAAAAAACTTAACAACTTATTCCGCTGTGGTTTCCGGAGTTCCAAAGGAATGCCACCCTTGGATCTCTTAAACTCAAAAATAAAGCTCTTCCCACCTATGGTCGAAAGTAAATCACCCACCGTCCTGTCACTGGGCGTCTGTTGTGTGAGATTGAATGAGGTGGGTTCATCGGTTCCATTGCTTCCGGCACAGTGGCCGAAAAGATAGATAAAGGTCCCTATATAGGTGTTTTCATATACCATCTTGAAAATGTGTCATCTGGGTTTTCATGGTTGCCAAAATATACAGGGGGCTATCGGTTGTCCCCACTATTGTCTTTTGGGAAAGCCAACAGCTCTATAACCTCAATATCCATGGCCCGTGATATCTTCAACAGGGTTTTTACCGTCGGGTTGGCACCCCTGGCCGATTCGAGCTTCTGGAAAGCATTTTCCTCCATGCCACAGGCCACCGCAACATCGAGCTGAGTCATTTTCTTTTCTTTCCTTAAACGCCTGACATTAGCCATCATCTTGGTGATGAACTCTTGGTCTTCCCTGTCTTCCATGCTGATTGTTTTCGGTATTAAAAACAATCAAAGTAGGTCTTGTGTGTAAAAAATTACCCAATATATATATTGGGTAATTCAAAAAAAGCTATACATTTGGTATTCAACCGGCTCATTGTATGAACGCCCCTGCGGGCCAAGGGGCATACAAAACTTTGTTAAGAACCATGAAAACAACACTACTTACCACGGCAATGCTATTGATGATAACCTATTATGCTATTGCACAGACCACGGCAATTCCCGATCCAAATTTTGAACAGGCACTCATTGACTTGGGGTTTGATAGCGATGGAACCGTAAACGGACAGGTGCTTACCTCGGACATCGAGGGAATCCTGCAACTTGAAGTACAGGGGTACAACATCTCTGACCTTACGGGGATCCAGGACATGCCATTTTTGCAGAACCTGTTCTGTTTCGACAACAACATCAGCAGTTTGGATTTGAGCGAAAACGACCTCCTGTTCAACCTGCACTGCCAGGACAACAACCTCTCTAGTTTGGATATTTCGGCAAACCCGGCGTTGCGGTTCCTTTTTGCCCATGGGAACAACATTACCGGTATCGATGTGGGCAATAACAACAATCTAGAAACGCTCAATCTCGGCAACAACCAGATCACCTCCATCGACATTTCGAACCTCGGGGACTTGAGGGGGTTCTCCATCGAGGGTAACATGTTAACAGGAATTGATTTTACACAGAACGCCGATCTGGAATGGTTCAACATACGCAACAACGCCATCACAGGCCTAGATGTGAGCAACAACCTTTTCTTGGAAGAGATCTACATGGACGACAACGGGGTATCGGGTCTGGATGTGTCCAATAACCCCGTGTTGGTCCATCTGTTTGCCGGCAACAACAACATCATTGCCTTGGACCTCTCGCAGAATCCGGGGTTGGAAACCGTTGCCGTGTACAACAACCAGCTGGTGCAGTTGGATATAAAGAACGGAAACACGGCAGATATTGCACCGCTTATTGCAGAAGGCAACCCCAATCTTGCGTGTATCCAGGTGGACGAAGGTATTGTCGGGAACATCCCTGCCACCTGGAGTTATGATACGGGTGTTTCCTTCAGCGGTGATTGTGGCTACCTTGGGATCGGAGAAAACAGCTTGTCGAATATTTCCGTGTACCCGAACCCGGCAACGGGTGCGGTACACGTCGGCACGGCGGGCAATGCAGCCACCTTTTCCCTTAGGCTGTATAACCTACAGGGACAAGCCATAAGGGAAGCCAAGGGCAATACCATAACATTGGATGGGATAAGCAGTGGGACCTACCTTCTTGAAATACAGGGCAACGGTTTCAGTTCTGTCAAAAGGATCATCAAGGATTGATGCCTGTTTAAAGGCCGGGCTTCCCTTTATTCCCAATAAACCATCGTTTGTTACCTGAAACCGACCGTTTATGACTTTGCGTGTTCAAAGAACAGGTGTGGATGGTACCTTTGTACCGTCCCCACAATTTTAATATCCACCCTAGGTTTATTGTTGATATCCTAGGGTGGTATGTTTCAAGGGGTTGAAGGGGCACCGAAACCCCTTTGAGCCAGTGTTTTGGGGGAGTTATCGAAAACAGGAAAAATCCTGTTTCAGGTTAGGTGAAAGCCACATATATTTGTCGTGTTTTTTTAATATGAGATATCTGTTTCGTAACAAAAAACCCAAACCCAGCACAAAAGATGAATTGTCTAACAATTAAACAACTATCATTATGACCAGAAGACTTTTGATCCTTGTGATCTTCAGTTTCGTGGGCCTTACCGCTTTTCCGCAGGCAACACCCACAAACCCTTCGCACCTGCCTACCATATTCCCGGCTTCCCCTGAAGCTTCGGATCTGGGGCGGTTCGGTGAAATCCCGGTCAATTCCTCTGTTGGGATGGCTCGGTTTTCAGTCCCTATTTATACCATTAACGAACATGGTTTTGAACTGCCAATTTCTCTCAACTACCAACACAACGGATTGGTAGTCGATCAAATTCCGGGACACCTCGGAATGGGATGGTCACTCACTGCCGGCGGTATGGTCACCAGGCAGGTACGCGGGAGGCCCGATGAAGATGCCGGGGGCTATATAGGCCCGCAGATGTTTGGGCTCGATGTAAAACAGTATGCAACCGGGCAACTTACACAGGAAGAAATCGCAACGCTCAACTACGGCATCGTCGAAGGGACCCTTGACAGCCAACCCGACAAGTTCATGGTGAATGTCGGAAATATAAGTGCTTCCTTCTATTTTGACGAGAACAAGAACGTGGTCATAAAACCCTACAAACCATATGACATAGAATTGATCGATCCGAACAACCTCTCGCTTGGTTTTACAGTAACCGATGACAGCGGTGTAAAATACCGGTTTGCAGAACAGGAAACCTCCAGTAGGATAGGCCAGCACTATCCAGAAGAGATCAGTGCCTATGTGGGCGGGCATGTTTCCGGTTGGAAATTGACAAGGGTCACACTCACGAACGGACGACAGATATTCTTCAGTTATGACAACTACACCCATTACCAACGTGTACACAGCGTAAGTTTCCGCGAGGCCCTTACCACGGGCGGCTGCCTGAGTCAAACCACCTACAGAGAAAGGGATTACGAGATCAACCAAAAAATAATCAAAGAGATTTCCTTTAACGGGGGGAAGGTTGTTTTCAGTAATGCCCTTCCACTGCCAGGGGGCAACAACAATTATAAAGCACGCCTAAACAATATTGAGATACGTGATTTCCATGGTAGTGTTGTCAACCATTTTGAATTGGACTACAACAATGACAACAACACGAGAAAACTCCTTACATCGGTTACACTCAACCAAGACAGCACCAACAAATATACTTTTGGGTACTACGGCACCCCGCCTGAGAACATCCCCTATAACGAACAGGATTTTTGGGGATTCCACAACGGGAATACAGGGGGGCTTATCAACACGGCCAGCCCCAATGACCTGTATGGCTACCGCCAACCGGATTTCCAATTGGCAAGGGCCGGGGCATTGAGCAGCATACAGTACCCTACCAAGGGAACGACTGAGATAGAATACGAAGCCAATACCTTTGATCCAGAGGGACACGAAATCCCCTATTCCTGTAATACGGCATTCACCAATTCAAGTGCCAATGCCTATGCCAGCCTCAATTGGAATGAACAGAACGGTGGTTCAACGGGAGAAGTAAACACCGATACCTTTACGATTGACGCTACCCACCAATATGCATTCATCACAATGCGGGTAAAGAGACAGTCTGAGCCCTATGATAATACGGACGGTATACCGGATGGGAATATCTATGGCCTTGCGAAGGCCGAGATCACTAAGGATGGCACCAGTTCCAATTACTGTGCGGATGAGGATTGTGCAAGCGCAACCACTGATGGATGCAACGGAGTGATCCTTGAAATTGGGAGCAACCTCCCTATAAACGGTACCCCCGGTGAAGAGGTATACACGCGGAGGGTGAAGCTCACCCCAGGAAACTATACCATTCGTACAGAGGTGCTGTATTCACAGGCAACCCCTTTCGACACGGGTGACATACTGATCGCATCGGCACAGGTATCCTATTTCGATCCTGCTGTTACACCCCCCACGAGGTCAGTGGAAACTGGTGGGATAAGGGTTTCCAAGATCAAGAGTTGCCCGAACAATGGTTCCATCGATTGTATTACCAAAGAATATGTGTACGAGACCAATGAAGGTGTGAGTTTGGGGAGCCTCTTCAGAAAAAGGAACGCCACCTCTTACACCTTCTTTTCCAGTGACCAGGGAAGTGGTACCCATTGCAACTTCAGAATCCATTCAAGCAGCAGCAACCTCCCTTTGGCTTTTTATCAGGGATCACACGTTTTCTACAGCACGGTATATGAAAAAACGGTCAACAATGCTGGTAATTCTTTGGGTTATGTGGAACGGAAATACCGTTTTGGTTCTCCTGGGGTGTCCAACTTCCCCTTCCTTGCAGTGGACAACAGGGAATTCATGAACGGTCACCTGAGTTCCGAAAAGATATTCAACAATGCAGATGAGTTGTTGGGTGAGACCACCAACCAGTATGATTTTACCGCCTCTTCCCTGAACGGGGTCAACGGTGAGGTCTATTCCCTGAATGCCGGGATAGTTGAGAGTTCCTCTGGAGCGACCAGTATCCCCCAAGAACACAGGGTCTATGCCAACTCCCTGACGGTTTTCAGAAACCAATGGGACAAGGTCTGGCTTACGGAGACAGTCCGAAAGGATTGGGAGAACGGATCACTTATGGAAACCGTAACCAGCAACTCCTATAACAATCCGCAGGGGCACATTAAAACCCGTGAGATCACTGGAAGTAATCAAATTACTGAAAAGGTTGAATCCCTATACCCCTATGATCTCAATACCGGAGTATATGCTGACATGGTAGGCGACAATATGATTTCGAGTTCTGTACAGGTAAAGACATATGAAGGAAATGATCTAACTTCCAATGTAAAAACAGAGTATAATTCTTGGTTTACAGACAAATATTTTCCCGAATTTATGAAGGATGCCAAGGGTAACGATAACTTACAGTCCCGTTTGGTTTATCATAAATACGATGGATATGGAAACCCGTTGGACATGGGCAGGTCGTCTGGAATGCGTATCGCCTATATATGGGGATATAACAATACCCTACCCATCGTCAAACTGGAGAATCTGACATACGGACAGATACCACCAGCGACCATTACCAATATCCAAAACCTGTCGGATGCAGACGATGATTCTTGTATCGATGGAACCAGTTGCAATGAAAGTGCACTTAGGACAGCACTCAATGCTTTAAGGACCCAGTTCCCAAATGCCATGGTAACTACATATACGTATGACCCCATTGTTGGGCCCACATCAATTACTGACCCACGTGGATATACTACCTATTATGAGTACGACAGTCACAACCGGTTGGTGTACGTTAAGGATTCCGATGGAAACATCATCGAAAGAACAGATTATAACTTAAAAAACTGATACAGACATGAAAAAAGCAATCATCTTATTTTTGATAGTAATGCCTGTATGGGTTTATGGGCAGACGCAGACCGAAAATTATGTTAAGACAATCCAGTACCAGATCGGTGTTCTTGAAGGCAATGAATCTTCTATCACTGATGACGAAAAAATAGAGACAATCACTTATTTCGATGGTCTGGGGCGGGCTAAACAAACAATTACTCAACGTTCAGGAGGAAACCGTGAGGATATGGTGACCCCGATAGAGTATGATTTTTATGGCAGACAACCTAAGGAATATCTTCCCCTTCCAATTGGAGCCCAAAGTGGTAACTTCTATGAAGGAACAGGCGGAACCCTGGTTACGGATGAACTCAAGACCTTCTACAAAGCAAAGTTTCCAAACGATTTTTATCAAGGGAATAACATAAACTATATTCCGGATTGGGATAACCCTTATAGTGAGCAAATCTTTGAAAATAACCCAAGGAGTCGGGTCATTGAACAGGGGGCACCTGGTTTTGATTGGCATGTGACCCATGGTGGGGATCATACCGTCAAGAACGAATATGGGCACAACGCAAGCAATGAGGTTCCTAATTTTACTGTGGAATTTTTATCGGGAGGGGATACATCCTTGCCCTCATTAGCTCTGAACGGAAGTTATGTTGCTGGGACACTGGTAAAGACAATAACACGTAATGAAAACTGGGATTCAAGTCAAGGGAACAATCACAGTTCCGTGGAGTTCAAGGACAAAAAAGGACAGATTCTTTTAAAACAGATATTCAATGGAGGGGTAACCCATGACACCCATTATATCTTTGACAAATTCGGTAATCTTACCTTTGTTCTTTCCCCAGAAGCATCTGACCGCATTATGGACACAAGCAACAACCTCGTATCCGATTACCAGGATGTACTGGACAATTATGGCTACCAATACAAATACGATTCCCGGAACCGCTTGATCGAGAAGAAAATCCCTGGGAAAGGGGTAGAATACATTTTATATGACAAGTTGGACCGTCCCGTGATGACGCAGGACGCCAACCTACGGGCAGATAGTAACAAATGGCTCTTTACCAAGTACGATGTGTACGGAAGGGTTGCTTATACAGGGATCTATACACCTCCTATCGGGGAGACCAAATCCCAAATACAAAATAACCTCCTGGTCCCCCAGTACTGGAACGAGGAACGTATAACCGCCGCCACACAGATAGGAGATGTGGCACTGCACTATACCAATCAGGTATTTCCTTTGGTGAACCTGGAAGTTTTGACAATTAATTACTATGACAGCTACGTGGATATGGGCACCATGACACTACCTAATACGGTATACGGGGTAACAGTATCCAATGCAGTGCAAGGGCTGCTAACGGTGAACAAGTCACGAGTACTAAGCACCGGTGATTGGATCGAATCCCATTCCGGATACGATGACAAAGGCAGGGTGATTTATACCCGTTCTGTGAACAGCTACTTGGATACCAACGACGTGTTACGACGACAACTGGACTTTACTGGGAAGCCATTGGAGACTTGGGGTATCCATGCCAAAACGGGTAATGCACCAATTACCACCTATGATTATTTCCATTACGATCACTTGGGTCGGGTCGTTTCCCACAAACAGAAAGTTGATAACGAACCCGTACAACTGATTGCAGAGAACGTATACGATGAGATCGGACAATTGATTCGCAAACATGTTGGGGGCGAGACCTTTGTGGACGGTTATACCGATTTGGAAGAGGTGGACATCACCTTTGACGGGACCATCACCAAAATTGGGGATGCTTGGAACTGGCCTGCCATGGCCAAGACCAAGGGGGAGATCCCCACTGGCTATAATGGGGGTGTTAAAGCTACCGTGATGCAGAATGACAGAAACATAAGGGTTGGACTTATGAAAGCCAACAATGGCAATACCCTGAATGATTACTTTGATTATGCAATCCATGCCTATTACGATCCTGCAACCAGTACCCAACAGATCCGGTTGGTGATCGAAAGCCAGTTTGCTTATAATGGCGGACAGAGCTTTGGCACCTACCAGACAGGTGACACCTTTAAGGTAGAGCGGATCGGTAGTGAGATCCGATTTTATAAAAATACCTCTTTGCTCCATTTTGTTACAGTGGGCGATGAAGCATTGGTTGGTAAAATGGCTTTTAGCGGCCCTTCTGGTAGTATATCTGGTGTATCCCTTTTTGGAACCAATATCGACAAAAAATTGCAAGATATTGACTTTAAGTACAATGTTCACGGCTGGTTGACGGATATCAATGATGTCGGAGCAACACAGAGTGGTTTTGGGCTAGATAAGGACTTGTTCAAATTCCGTATCAATTACAATAAAATAGAGGGAGACTATGGAACAGGTGTAAATGTAAATCCTCTTTATAATGGAAACATTGCAGAAACTATCTGGAAGACTAGCAATACGGACAAACAAAAGCGGAGTTATGGGTACCATTATGATCCTTTGAACCGCATAAAGGGGGCTGTAAGTAGAAAGGGTTCCCTTCTTGACACCTGGGATAGCCATAGCCTGGCTTGGGTTAGCTATGACCTTAACGGTAATATCAATACCCTGCAACGCAACGGACATGGTACAGGAACTACCTGGGACGATTTGGTATATGAATATGACGGCAACCAGCTTACCAAGGTAACCGAAAAGTCCACAGCTGCAGTTAAGGATGAAGGGTTCAGGGATGGCATCAATCCTGGTGACGATTACCTTTACGATGTTAATGGCAACATGATTTCAGATGCCAACAAGAGGATCACCAACATCACCTACAACCACTTGAATCTTCCTGTAACGGTGAACATTGACAATGGGACTGATACAGGTACCATAACCTATGTATACGATGCTACTGGGACAAAACTCAAGAAGACCTTTGTTAAGAACACCGATGCTGCTGTTAACACGGAATATGCAGGAGCTTTTGTCTATTCGGACATGGAATCGGTTGGGACAATACAATTGCAGTTCATTTCGCAACCCGAAGGTTACATAGAGCCCACGGTAAAGAACGGAACCCATACCGAAAAGGCGGTAAAAGGATTTAGTGAAGACACAGGCCAGATCACCTATTCGGATTACAATTATGTCTTCCAGTACAAAGACCATTTGGGAAATATACGTTTGAGCTATTGTGATAGTGATAAAAACGGTTCCATCAATGCCAATACAGAGATTATAGAAGAATCTCACCATTATCCATTTGGACTTAGACAAAAAGGGTATAACTTTGAAGTTTCTAGTAACGGAAATGTTTTGGCTCAAAAATTTAAAATGTTTCAAGGCCAAGAAAAAAACGAAGAATTACAATTAAATTGGCATTCTTTTAAATGGAGAAACCATCAATCTGATATAGCTAGGTTTTTTAATACAGACCCATTGGCAGAACAGTATGTATATAATAGCCCATATGCATTTTCCGAAAATCGAGTTATAGATGGAGTGGAATTGGAAGGGTTGGAATACGTGGATGCAAGTGAAGCAAGAGTTTTTCTTCGTCCCTCTGGTGAGGTAATGTTTAATATGAGCAATATGAGCGCCTTTACACGGGCTGCTTTCGAAACTGCAAATAGCGATCCAGCATATTGGCCAGAGGGTACCATGGGTGCGGCTCATGTTAACACATCACTTGGCTATCTCGATTTCTCTGTTTTGGGGCCAGATATCGATGTAACACATGGTTATATCAATCAAGTTACTAAAATAGGTAAGCCCATTGCTGCAAGTACGGGGCAAGAAAGTAGATGGTATAAAGATAGATATATTGGTAATGGTCCTGTGGTCGGGGCTAGAGAAGCTAGGGCTGCAAAAGGATTGCTTATCATAGAGGGGGTCCGTTTAAGTTTTAAAGGATTGTATTATGTTGCAGCACAATATGACAAGGCAAAGGTAAAAACACAAATCGGACTTTTTAGGAAAGCTGCCTATGATCTTCAAAGTGCTTATGAAGATGGATTAATCCCACTTAAATTCTATAATACTGAAGGATTTTCCAAATTATTAAATGTTATTTTCTTTGGAGGGTTTTCTCGGTATGACAGTGAAATAACAGAACTTGGATTGCAGATATATTATCATTATAACCCAAGCTCGAGAGAAGGTGGGCAATTGGAGAAAGATGAATCTGGCGGCTCATGGTTTGGTGAGTTTATAAATAATGCTTATAGAAAATTCAAGGATAATTATGAAGCAGATGATCGTAATTAATATGAATATTTACCCTAAAACATTTTTTTGGAAGAAGAAAAGAATGATTGTTAATGTTTTTTTTACATGTGTTCTTTTATTGTTTTCTTCTTGTGGGGAAACCCCAGAATCCCTTCTGGAGTCTACTTGGGTGGTGGATACTTTCTATTATCAAGGAGAGGATATTTTTGAAGAAAAGATGATCATAAATATGATGACCTTTGAAGATAATAATATAGTTGGGATACCTAAAATGAATAATGATTTAAAAAGCAAAAAAGACCATGAAGGTTCTTGGGAATATAAAAAAGATCAACAACAATTGGTTATTCAAAGTAGGAATGAGTATCTGAATGACACCTTCAATCTGTGTTTCAAACGTATTCCTAACGGAAACATTAAAATGGTAATCCAATCGGAAGACGTTTATATGGAGGCAGGATTATTATCTTTTTCGGTTAATGATATTAATCCCTTGCCTTTGGATTGTAGCCTTGACAAGACTATAAGTAAGCCGAATATGTAATTTAATAAGAGAGCATATTGACAAAAATCACTTGTGCATAAAAAACAAGGTAAGCCTTCGGCGAAGTACTATTGTATAGTTTGGGATTTGGGTTTAGTTTTGTTGTATGAAAGAAGCCATACGCACCCCTGAGGAGATGTTTGCCGTGGTGGAGGGTTTTCCCCGTTGGTGGAAAATAAAACATAGACGATATTATCATGGGAATGGTGTTTTAGAAAAGGAAGGTGCATTTTTTGAAGGAAGTTTTCCTGTAGGGAGATGGAAGCACTTTAATGAAGACGGTGTTTTGTCTGAAATAAAGGAAATTATTAATGTAGAAGGTAAACCGTATTTAAATCAGAATTGGGTTTTCAATCAAAAAGGGGATACAATAGATGGAAGTCATTATGAAATATTTTTTAGCAAAGACACTATAGCTATGGATGAAGCAATTCAAGGGTTAGTAAATTTGAGATCTCCATTATTTAAAGGTAAGAACTCTTCAATTATGGTAATTGTTCCTAAGGACTATTCTCCAAATTTTAATTCTGATTTTTCAAATTTAAATGAGGTTGATGTAGATACAACCTTCAACCTTAATATTGAGAGCGATTATCGAAAACAAACTGATTTAGAAGGCAATTACGATAAAAGCGTATTATTTAGGAGATATTATGATACTCCTGGGAGCAAAACTTTTAGAGGAATTATAGTGGAGTATACCAATAAAGGTATTGAAGAAGATAAAGACTCTTTAGTATATAAGGAACATAAAAAGTTTTTTGAGAAAGAGATTTTTGTTAAAGATACGGCCCATTAAATCTTTAAGATATTCCAAGTTGTTCTTGGGCAAGATTAACCAAATAAAAAGGATGCTCAACTCTCTAAAAAAACCAATAAACTGTATCTATATTTTATGGAACATCTTTTATATGATACCTTAAAATTTAAGGTGAAGTGCTTAAAACCATTTTATTTGCAGTTTAATGACACCATATTTTAATCTTAATAGCAAAAATTTTATTTTTTGTTTTCATAGCTTATCGTATCTATTTCCTAGCGAGAGAGAACGTAAACTACCCTAGAAACAAAACAAATAACTTATAATGAAGTTTGAGGCCTACAAAGAACATTCCATGGAAGACCTTCCCGATGAGGTATGGAAGGAAATAGAAGGGTATGAAGGGTATTACGAAGTATCGAACCATGGAAGGGTAAAATCACTCCCGAGGTATGTAGAACACTCAAGGTTTGGATGGCGGTTCATCCATCCC
>JANQKN010000001.1 GCA_028281065.1 Flavobacteriaceae bacterium
AAGGGCGGGATCGTCATACAGGTAGGCACCTACATAAATGGCCTGATCGTCATAGGTGACTTTCACTACCGTTCTATTGGCTTCGGTATCTTTTACCCCCATGTCGGGCCTAAACTGTGTAAAATTTTTGGCTTCTTGCGCATCAGCCCAAATGGCTTCATCTAAAACCCCATCTATTTTAGGGGCTGTTTCGGTTCTTGCAATTTGAAGCGTTTTCTTTTCGATAACTTCCTCTTGCTTGGGTTCTGAATTCTGTTCTTGCTCTTGTTCTTGTGCAGTAATAGTAGATACAAGGCATACAGTGAATAGTGAAAAAAAGAGCCTTCTCATGTTTGATGATTGATTGATGTTGTGCTGTAAAGACTTGGCGATTTTTGAATCGTTACAGGTGGAGAGGGTAATTTTAGAATCTTTTAACAAAAACCACGGTGGGACCTTAAAAAGCAAAAACCCGCGTTTTGAGATACGGGCTTGTCCTTTAGATGAATAACGTCTCAATTTTGAGGCAAAAAAAAGGGGGCAGAAATGTTAAATTCTATTTATCCTCATAAGGACAGGAAGCGAAATAATCTTGAATACTGAATTTTCGGTCTTCAAATTTTTCAGGAAGGATTTTAAAATGCCGAATCCTATCGATCCGAAAAGCCCTTAAATCCTTGCGTAAATGACACCAAGCGACAAGGATCCATTTATTGTTGGTGGAGTACATGGCACAGGGTTCTATCTTTCGGAAGGTGGTGTCCAAGTCATGCGCTTTTTGGTAGTTGATTTCCACAAAATTGAAATTGGTTATGGCTAGTTGTATTTCGGAAAGGGCATCGCTGGAAAATTCTTCGTATTCCCAATCGAAAACATGAATTTTATCATTCAACAGTTCGGATTTCTCCTGTACGGAAGTCCTAAAGACAGATTTTATCTTTACCAGGGCCTCGTTAAAATCGCTAACAAAAGAAACATCTTTAGACTGGTTAACGATATGTTGCGCAGTAACCAAGGCATTGGCTTGTTTTTCGGTAAACTGAACAGGAGGAACAGTATAATTATCTACCAAACTGTATCCACGCCCCTCTATGGTATACACGGGAACCCCTGCGTCTTCCAATTTGCGGATATCCCTATAGATGGTTCTAACACTAACATCGTATTTATCGGCCAACTCGGAAGCCGTTAACAACCGTTTGGACTTTAATAGGGTAAGAATCGATATGAGTCGGGAGAGTTGCGACATAAAACAAAGATAGCGAACCCTGTTAAGGATTCGCTATTTTAACTGTTATCCCATGGAATGCAAGGCTACTCGATTCCCTTCCGTATCGATAAACTGGGCGATAAAACCATTTTCGTCGATATCTGTTTTGGGCATGATTACTGTTCCCCCAGCAGACTCCACCCGGGATAGTGGACCTGCTAGATCGTCACCCCCGTTCAGGTAAACCGTGGAACCATCGGCAGAAGGATTTACCCCTTCCATTTCCACAATGGCACCACCTACTTTGTGGCTTTCCATTTCGTACGGGAAAATACCGTACTTAATGTTTTTGTCTTCCATGTGGTGATCGGTAATTGTCTCACCCAATACTTCCGAATAGAATTTTTTGGCCCTTTCGTAATCGTTTACTGGAATTTCGAACCAGTTGATCGCATTTTTCATAATAACTGTGTTTTTTGATTAATACTAGGGCAAAGATATTTAGGGTTGTGACAGAGGATGTCAGGGGTATTTTTTTATTGAGATTTTTTTGAAATTGTTACTTTTAGATTTGAAATGATATCCCACAATCTTTCGATATACGTTTTATTGATTTTGGTTTTTGGCTGTTCACCAAAAATTACCGAAAGGAAAAGTGATTTGGATAGGCTGAGGTTAAAAGGAAGTGTAAAATCGTATATAAAGACCATTTCCGAGTTTTCACTCAAGAGTGAAGATTCCCTGGAAACAAAACCCCGTGAAGTTTTGAGAGGGTTTCTGGTGTTTAATCGCGAAGGGGACATTGTAGAGGATAATCGTTATACGAGGAAGGGAAAATTATATAAAACTTTGGTTTCGATATACGAATATCGAAGTAATGAAGTAAAAGAAATAGTAATAGAATCCCCAAACGATACCGTTGCAACCCGGATTAAAAAATACGACTCCAATGGCAACGAAGTAGAATACCTTTCCTATAAGAAGGATTCAATCATCTATCATAGCAAGTCACTTTATAATAGCAATAGCAAGTTAATAGAGCACATACCCCTTAAAGATGGGGAGACCGAGTTTCAACATAGACGAACCAAATACTTCTATGATACATCTGGGAATAGAATAAAAAGGATTCAATATTATGAAGGTGGTTCAAAAAGTGAATGGATAAGCCGCTATGACGATAGGGGGAATGAAATTGAGTGGTTTGTTTACGGAACAGATGGAAAACTAGAAAGAAGGGACGTTTATGTGTATGATGAAAATTCCAATTTAACAGAAGAAAGATTATACAATAAGTACAATGTTTTAGAAACAAGAGGAGTTTCCAAGTATGATAAAAATGGAAATGAAACGGAATATGTGGAGTATTTATACGATGCTGTTCGTTCTAAAGATATATATCATTATCCCGAAGATGGAGTAATAATTATGGAATCGTATAACTCCAAAGGCGAGCTTAAATCAACTTATAAGACCGTATCGGAGTTTGATGCAGAGGGCAACCTTGTTAAAGAATCGAATTATGAGAACGGAAAATTAAAATCTGTCAAAGCTTATAAAATTGAATATTTTAAATAACGTTGCAAAAACAGGGCTATAGTCCAACGCAATTTTATCCTAAAAACGACAATTGCCAAAAAAACGTTTGCAGGATTAAAAAATCATTAAAACCTGTAACATTTTCAATTCCCTTCAATCTTTATAGTAATTGGCAGCAGAACTGCCTCTGGTATTATCATCATTCAAAAAACACTATCATGAAAAAACAAACACTATTTTTTGCAGTATTCCTATGTGCTGTTATGGGAACAACCATGGCCCAAAAAGTTGTAAATGTGGATGCTTTCGACAAAGTAGTTATAAGTCCCCATATAGAAGTAACCTTTGTACAGGGAACGTCTGAATCCGTTTCCATTGAAAGTTCTATGGTTGAGGATTCCAAGCTGAACATTGAAGTAGAAGGAAAAACCCTAAGGGTGTATCTGGAAGGTATGAAGAATATCCCCAAGCAAAAGAAGGTTTATGTTGACGGGAGAAAAACGAAACGCCCCTTATACAAAGGAACCCAAGTCACGGCTACGATCACTTACATTTCGGTAGATGAATATTCCTTGCGGGGGGAAGAGCAAATTACCTTCCAGAGTGCGATTCAACAAGAAGATCTACGTTTAAAGATCTATGGTGAATCCGAAGTTTCTTTTAAAGAACTTCAATTGGATAAACTGCATACCACGATTTATGGAGAAAGCGAATTAACCGTGAATGCGGGAAGCGTTAAAGATCAAAAAATCGTTGCCTATGGCGAAAGCAGGGTAAACATGGCTGGGGTCGAAAACCGTAAGAGCCGATTAACAGCCTATGGTGAGGCAGAATTTGAACTAAATACATCGGACCAAATAAAGATTACTGCCTTTGGGGAAGCCAAGGTCGGTTATTCTGGATCTGCCGATGTAAAAAAAGGACTCACCTTTGGTGATGTTAAGATTTACGAATTGGATTAGCCATCCTGTCGTCTCGAGCGTCCACGTACTGCTGTAACTTTTCAGCCGTTGTAGGCAAGCTACTAAGGCGTAGAAGGCTAGTGGAGGCGCAAGGCGAGAAGTAAGAAAAACAAAACCCGCAAC
>JANQKN010000042.1 GCA_028281065.1 Flavobacteriaceae bacterium
TCCGTTTCGCATTTAAATCTTCACTAAAAGTGAATCCTTCCCCTAGAAGGAAAAATACCGATAGCCTTGCCCCATTATTTTTAGAAGCATTAATAATCCAATTGAAGGTATCGTAGGGGTCCTTTCTAAGATGTAACAAAACCCTACTCCTTAATAAAATCCTTTTAAGTTTAAAGGCAAACAATTCCTTACAATACCCTACAAAATTCCTTAAAAACCCCCTTTGCGAAAATTCGAAGGGCATGCTCGCCTCTACAATATGATGCCTTGTATAATCCCTGGGAACAAATTCAATATCCGGGAAATACGACCTAAGAACTTCTTGAAAACGATACGCCCAAATATCTACAACAGGTTGCATTAAAAACCCTTCTTTATAAGCAAGGCTTTCCTGCGGGGGAAATCTTCCCAGTTCGTCCTTTACATGAGGCAGGTATTCCTCATAACGGCTTAATAGATAAAATGTAGCCGAAAATATATCGAAGGGCAATGCGCTCTTTTCACCAGCTGCAAAAAAGCCCACACATTCCTCCCAAGGGGAAATGCTAATCTCCAAATCTTCGAAACCCTGCTGAAACAAAAGCCCATGCGATTGTACAAAGAGTTCGTTCCCCATGGGTTGCTTTCCATAGGATAGTTTTGGCCCTTGATGGGCGATAAAAGTTTCTATAGTAGAGGTAAATGATACCGGGTATCCTAAAATCCGGGTACAGATATGCTTAAAAGAATAGTCTAAACGCGGGGTTTGTTTTTGAGCATAAACTAAAAGCATACAAGTTATAGCAGTTGTTCGTCGGCAAAGCTAAAGTACGTCTTTTCGGTGATAATAAGATGGTCCAGAACTTTTATATCCAGACTTTCCCCTGCAAATTTAAATTTTTGGGTAAGCTGTTTATCTGCCGCACTGGGTTTTAAAGTACCACTGGGATGATTGTGTGCCAAAACTAAGCCCACAGCACCTAACTGCAAGGCAGTTTTCATGGTCAATCTTACATCGACGACAGTCCCCGTAATACCCCCTTTGCTTAACTGCTGGGTCTGTAAAACTTTGTTTGAATTGTTAAGGTATATGACCCAAAACTCTTCATGCGGTAAATCTCCTATTACAGGCTGCAGGAATTCGAAAACAGCTTGGCTCGAGGTAATTTTTTGACGCTCCAGAACATTTTCTGCTTGACGGCGGCGACCCAGTTCCATGGCCGCTAAAATGGTGATGGCCTTGGCTTCGCCAATACCATTGAATTGTAATAAATCCGGAATGGATTTCTTCCCCAATTCTTTCAGGCTATTTCCAGCATGGGATAAAATCCGTTTGCTTAAGCCTACGGCACTTTCACTTTTGTTTCCGGAACCAATTAGGATAGCAATTAATTCGGCATCGCTGAGACTTGCTTTGCCTTTAACCAATAGTTTTTCCCTGGGACGGTCATCCTCGTTCCAGGTTTTTATCGAAAAAGATGTATTGTTTTCCCCCAAACAATTCGCTTTACAATAAAGATAATAATGTATCTTTAAACTGTAATATTCTTCTACAGAAATTTTGCAGTTATGAAGTCTTTATTCGATGCAGATGCATATTCAGAAATTAGATCCCGACTCGATTCACTAAACGAAAATTCCGAACGCCTTTGGGGAAAAATGAGCGCTGGACAAATGGTACATCACTGTCAAGGCCCTTTCAACATCATGTTGGGGAAAAACGACTATGGCATGAAACCCAATTGGTTGGCCAAGGTTTTTTTCAAAAAATCACTGTACAACGATAAGTTATGGCGTAAAAACCTCCCTACTGCTAAATTTTTGAAAGAAACCGAACCTAGGGATTTTGTCCAAGAAAAAGCGGTTCTGGAAAGTTTGCTTACCGAATTCGAATCCCGAAAGGATCAAGCCGAGTGGGACCCCCATCCTGGTTTTGGATATTTCACCAAACAACAATGGGGGCAAATGCAGTACAAACATTTAGATCATCATTTACGCCAATTTGGAGTCTAGCACATGAACACAAAATACCCACCTCCGCACCATCAGATTCAGGATGTTGACAAAATGATATCCCTAATCAAGAATTACCCACTAGGCATGCTGGTTTCGGCAAAAAACGGAACCCCTTTCATTACGCATATTCCTATTATCTACAACGAAACATCTGGCAGATTGGTGGCTCATATAGACAAATACAATCCACAGGTTGAAACCTTAACCCAAGGAGCCGAGGTTACCGTTGTGTTTAAAGGACCTGACACCTATATCTCGCCCAGTGTGTACTCCACCACCCAATTGCCTACTTGGAATTATCTTATCGTACACGTTACAGGAAAGGTAGATCTCATAGAAGACCCCGAAGCTGCCAAGGACACTATGATTGCCATGACAGCCTTTTTGGAAGGGGATGACCCAAAGTTTGTCCTTACTAAGGATAACAAGCGCATGGATGCTGCTGTACATTACATAAAGGCTTTCAGTATTGAAATCACGAAATGGGAAGGGAAATTCAAATTATCGCAGGACAAAAACAAAAAGGATCAGGAACTAGCCAAGCAGGCTCTCTTGGAAAAATCTGGAGATGATGCCCTAGATTTTATAGAGGATATGTATGTTTAACTAGTTTTCTGCTATTGTATACGATTTGAGGGTAATGCGATACAAGGGTGTAGCTTGTGAGACTAAGGAAATGGTTTTAACAACCATTCCTACTCCATCGGCTATTAAATAGGAATCCCTCCCCTCACCTAGCTCTCCATTCGGCAATATGATATAGCGATCGTTTTGTAAGGCTACGAATTCCCCTGCGGCCGTTTCTACGTCTACTTCACCTTCTTGCAAAACTCCGAATACATCACCCCACGTATTGGAACTTATCTGGTAGTCTTCGGTATTGTTTTTTGAAAAAAGTATGGTTCCGTTGTCTTTTATTAAATAGCCCAAGGAATCCTTAACAACATCGTTTCCAATATCTTCCACGCATAAATTGCACTCCTGCGTTCCTTCCGAGGTGGTTGTATATGTGTAATAGGTCTCCCCATCGATTACCGTTTCGGCAGTTATGGTATTGGTAATGATCAAATCCTGAAGGATGTATTCCTCTTGGGATAAGCTATACATGGAAACTTCATATTCCCAAGTGTTGCCTACGGCAAGGGCATAAAAATTGGCGGGTTCGTTCTCAGGTGTGGAGTCGTCGTCGTTATTACAAGAAAACAATAAAAAAGAGAAAAAAATCAAAAAAATTGATAGTCTAAACATAATAAAGTCGATTTAGTTAATAAATATATTCGTATAGACTAGATTAGCAGTTGACATTCTTAACGAGGCAAATAATGGTTTATTATTTGTTACTAGAAGTAGCAAATCCTATTTCTTGAATTCAAAAAAGCATCACGGATTGCGGATAATGTCAAGATCGAAGTTTTCCATAAGCCTAAAAGGATATAAATCCTTTATACGTTCCATCTCTTCTTCATAAACACTTTTAGGCGCTACGCTACGCGAAGGTGGTTTTTTTATATCGTATTTGAATTCTTGGCTCCTAACTTCGAAAAGGGCCTGCCTGTAAATACTTTGGGCCGAGATAAAGTTTTGATAGGATGTATTGGGAGAATATCGCAAGTTGAACAAAGTACTATCGTTAACATGCTCTTTTATAAAATTTAAAAGCCTTTCTTGTTTTCTATATTCCTTCCCATCAACCTTAAAAGCATCATGAATGTCAATTTCGATCACTCTCTTTACCCCAGCATAACGCTGTCGTAATTCTTCCTTGGTTGTAGTTGGTGGTACATGCACTGGGTAAGGCATGGCCCTTTTGGCAAATTCAAGACTATCTTTGGTTGTAAATGGTATATAATATCGAATCCCCTTTATATCATTCTCGACCGTTGGTCCTTCATTATTTCGGGTAACATATACGACCCTATATAATCCTGCCAAGACCAATTCCCTTTCCAATTCTTTTAGCACGGAAATAGGCAAACTTTTATCGGCATATATGCTTATGGGGTTTTTATGCTCAGTATAATAATGGAACCTCTCTTTTATTTTAAGAATTTCAAGCAAAATAGCTTCTTTCTTCACAGACTTTCCATCTAAATGATATTTTACAGTATCTCCCTTTCTATATACCCTAATATGGGTAAAAGGGTATCCAGATTCATAAGAAAAATTATGATATTGACTTTTAGGGAAATCAACAGAGGGTTTGGCTATTAATAAGGCATCATCTAGCTTCTTATAATCGAACACATTGACCTTAGCCAAAACGAGGACCAAGGGAACCAACACCAATAGGTTACCCAACATATACTTCATTCCTCTTTTACCAAATAGCTTATTTATGTTTTTCCAACCATCAAAAAACAAAACCACAGCCAATAGGAAAAAGAAATAAAAATTCTGTTTCATGCTTGCCAAATCAAGAAGTGTTAAAGCCATGGCTCCAAACATATATATGAGCTTAATGAGCACATGAAACAAACTTCCTCCCATAAACGCTTGATCGGTAATTATTGTAAGTCGTTTATAGTTTTTATAGGGCCATGCTATGGGGCGTATAAATAGTCGTGCCAAAAACATGGAATTCCCAAATGCCAAGGAAACAACCGCAAACCCAATGTTTTGCCAATAGCGGGTTTCGGCATCGAAAATAAGGGCATCTGATAGTAGAAAATCAAAATCCAGAATACGGGGTTCTTCCCTTAAAAAGCTGAACAGTATAAAACTTGCTATTGCAACAAAAAGCCCTTGCAGAAGTGCTGCTAAAAACCTGAATTTGGAAATATGAAATTGATGGTGTTTCCTAAGGAAGCCTTTTTCTAGCATCTATCTAAGATACTATTTTTTGCACCTCGTTAAAATCCAATCCGCCGTAATTACCGCTACTCATCAACAATAACGACTTGTTTTCGAGTTTTTGGCCCAAAAGGTACTCCTTAAATGCCTTGGGATCGGTGTAGATGATAAGATCGTCCCGCTGAAAGGCTTCAGCAATCTGTGTTTCAGATATCGGATCGAGCTTCTTAATGGCTACAGCATTGGGCGAATAAAAAACCACGGCAGTATCTGCTGCATCCAATGCGCCTTTGTATTCAGATAAGAATTCGGGATTAAGACTACTATAGGTATGCAGTTCCAAACAAGCCAATAGGTGCCGATCGGAATACTGGTCCTTTACGGCTTGGGTAGTCGCTTTTACCTTACTAGGGGAATGAGCAAAATCCTTATAAGCCACACTAGAGGTGCCTTCGGCTATTTTTTCCAATCGTTTGCTCGCTCCCTTAAAGGTTGCTATCGCCTCATAAAAATCATCCTGATCCACCCCCATAAGTTGGCAGATCCATCGAGCTCCTTCCAAATTGTTGAGATTGTGCTTTCCAAAGACTTCAA
>JANQKN010000055.1 GCA_028281065.1 Flavobacteriaceae bacterium
TATTCCAAAACATCAACCTCAACATTTTCAATATTGAAGATGGAAGTTCTGGAGCACAAGGAATCGGTCTTGGTGGAGTACTGCCAGCCACCGATCTAAACGGAACCCCGAGGGACCCCAACACACCCGATGCAGGCGCTTATGAAGCGACTGTTTTCCCGGATGATGGAAACTAAAAGAACTAAGTAATAAAAAAACCGCTTTTTCAAGCGGTTTTTTTATTTGCACAACGGTTTTTACTTAAGTCCGAGTTCCTCCATTTTTTTTTGAGCCCGATCTTGTATAGCATCGAAACGTTTCGAATAATTGTTATTGGCCATACAGGCTTGGGGTTGCTGCATCCACCGTGTGGCCCAATCGATCCCCTCTGTCATCATTTTGGTGTATTCAGGATCACCTACAAGCCCTACAGGATCGTCTTTATGACGCGCCATGACTTCTATATAATTGTTCATCCAAGTTTCGTACTCGTTCAAAAACCGATCACAGGAGGTTAATTCCAGATTGCTCTCCTTTGAACTTTCCTCTGTAGTGGTTTCAATAGTGACAGCCGTCTCTTCGGAATCTTCTTCTTTCTTTTTCTTATTACAGGATACCATAAAAACAACCAGTAACAGTATACCTAAAATCCTTAGTATTTTCATAATTGTATTTGTTTAGTTTCTGGGCTCTTGTATATTTCCAAACCTTCCAGCAAATGCTTTATAAACGGACTCCATATCAACAATAATAGCCAAGAGTACGTAAGGAAAAATGATCATTACCTGACGGTGTACGGTGACTTCCATGGAAGCTGACGGCGAATTGAACCAACCAGGATATTTTTTCCTCAGGGATTCCAATTCTTTGCGTACTGCTTTCAAACATTTGTTATAAGCCTCTATCACTCGTTTAGTAGCATTGTATTGGGCCAAGGTAACGCTCTCGGGGTCGGCTTCCATCATTTTAAGCTGTTCCTCTTCCTTTTCTAGACCCTGCTTGCATTCGTCCACCCGTTCCAGTAAGGTCTCTACGCGTTCCCTATTAGGGGTTTCTGGACCTTGTGCCAATACCTGGACGGAATTGAAAAGCATCAAAAACACTAAGGAAAAAAATCCTATGTAATAGTTTGTAGATTTCATCTTCTTATTTTTTGAGAACAAACTCTACACGACGGTTCTTTGCCTTTGCAGCGTCGGTACGGCTCTTATCTACAGGTTTCCCTTCTCCATAACCAATGGTAGACAAACGATTGGCTGCAACCCCCTTGGTGGTTAAATAGTTCCTAACGGTATTCGCCCTATTTTCGGATAAGGTTTGGTTGAACTCGTCGGTTCCATCAGAATCGGTATGCCCTTGTATCTCTATGTTGAGTTCTGGATGCTTCATGAGCATGGCCACCATTTTGTCCAATACGGAATAGGAAGAAGCCTGAAGCACGTAGGAGTTTACTTCGAAATTAATATCGTTCATAACCAACCTACCTTCGTTCATAAGACGCTCGTATAGAGGCAATCCGCGCTTACCTATGGCAAAATAGGAGATCATCTGCCTTCTTGGATTGGCTGCATTGGATCCAGGGGAAACCATTTCTATTTCCAAACGGTTAAACTTCTTTCTGGGGTGGTCTGGGTTTTGGGTAATATCTGGATCATTAATAAGCTGTACTCCATCGAAAAAGGCCTTTAAGTTCCCCTTGTTGAAAGAATACTGAATTACATGCCATCCAGGCTGAATTCCCCCAGGAAAACGGACAATACCATCCGATCCACTGTGCATGGATCCATTCGCTATTCTAAGATCATGGTTAGCATACGGGTTGTCATCATTTTTAAGGTTTACATAGTATACCTCATTCCCTTTACCATAAAAATAGACATGTAATTCTATCTTAAAAGAATCCCCTAAATAGTTGTCCCCTTTTATGTTAGGCTTAATGGTACTGTAGCCAGAAATGGCTTCTACTACTCCATCTTGTTCTCCCTGGGTTATTACTTGGTCGTTCTGCAAGGATCCACTAACGTGAGTCCATTTGGAAGGAAATTCCCCAGGTCTTTCAGTATTGAAGTCATCCACAAAAACAGCGGTTCCAGGATCGATAAAGTTTACTATGGGAGCATTGCCTCCAGTTCCATCACCAGATACCACAACCACTTCGCCATTTCCTCCTCCTGATACGGTAGGATCCGACTTTTTATCTTTCCCTTCTATAGCATCCAGACCATCATCTACTGTCTTTTCGATTTTGTCTTTACCCCGCTTCTTTACTTTTCGTTTTACAATGCCTCCAATGTCTTGTCCATAAGCAGTGGTCATTGCAAAAGCCATAAATACTAAAGTTGTTACTCGTAATAAATTGATAGTTTTCATATGTGAGATATATTTGGTTAACACCGCAAATGTCTCACTATGAAGCTTTTAAATCAATCGCCCGTTTGGGGTATTTTAAATCAGCTTTTGCTTAATGGCCTTGTAGATAGCCTCGGCCCGGTTGTTTACGTGTAGTTTGGAGTAGATGTTCTTTATATGGGTTTTAACCGTGTGGGGGCTTAAAAAAACCTCTTGGGCAACATCCTTATAATTAAGTCCTTGACTAAGGAGTTTTAATATTTCCGTTTCTCTTTCGGAAAGAGGGTTGTCTATAATACGGAACGAATTAATGATACGTCTTGCTATTTGACTACTCATGGGTGATCCACCATTAAATACTTCTTTAATATGCACCAAGAGATCAACAGGGTTGGTATCCTTCAGCAAATAGCCTGAAGCCCCTGCACAAAGGGACTCGAAGATGGAATCGTCATCACTCTGGACGGTAAGCATGATGAAATCGATACTTGGGCATTTCCGTTTTAATTCACGGGTAGCCTCGATCCCGTTTTTATGAGGAAGGTCAATATCCATCAGCACTACATCTACGGGTAAATTGGGAATGGAAGCAATGGCAGATTCGGCATCGGGGAAAGCATACTTACAGGAGAACCCTTTAGAACCATCGAGGATAAGGTTTAGGGTTTGCCTTATCTCATGGTCATCTTCTACAATGGCAATATGTACGATCTCCCGATCCATTGGTTAGTTTAAAATACTAATTTACAACTATTTACTTTCTTTTCGATCCCTCAGATGGGGTATTCGGTGTAATACCACAACCGTTCCTTCTTCCCCAGAAACAATGGACAAATTGCCCCCTATTTTCTCAGATCTGTTTTTCATATTGGTCAATCCGCGACCTTTGCTCTGTCTGTGTACATTAAAACCTTTTCCATTGTCTTTTAAACGGATGGAGGAATATCCTTCTATGGTTTCCACGGTTAGTTCCACCACCGTACATTCCGAATATTTAGCACAATTGTGCATGGCTTCTTTAAAGATGAGTACTACTTGTTTCTTGGTTTGAGGATCCAACTGAATTTGTTGAAGCCCTTCGGAATATCCGTGGGTGGTGTAATGTGTATTGGAATTGGAAAACAAGTCTTCCCCAAAATCCTTTAAACGCAAAATAGCATCGCTTAAACTGTCCTTTTTGGGGTCTATAACCCACAGTAAGTCCCGAAAACTACCAGAAAGGTCCTTTATGTTTTCCCGCATCTTACCAAACCAGTTGGAAGGGTCCTTATTTTCCTGAAGGGTGCGCTCCGCCAAGGTTAAAAACATAGAGATTTTGGTCACTTTAGACCCTAATTCGTCATGAAAATCGGCTGCATTTTCATTCCGTAACTGCTCCCTTTCCCGTATCAAGGCACGTTCCAGTCGGGTTTCCTGCTCCAATTCCTGTACTTTCTTACGTATACGCAAACGATACAGTAACCAACCACCTCCCAAGAGCAATAATGCATATAAGGCATACGCCCATTTGGTTTTCCAAAACGGAGGGGTTATGCTAATGGAAAGCACTAAGGGTTCTTTGGACCACACGCCTTGGTTATTGCTTCCATCCAAAACCAATTGGTATTCGCCAGGCGATAAATTGTAATAATTAAGTTGCGCGTCGCTCCCAGTCTCTATCCAATCTTCACTCACAGGTAAAAACTTATGTCTATAGCTGTTATAAGAAGGAGCCGTAAAATCCAACACTGCATAGGCAAGCTGAATGGAATTCTCCTTATGATTCAATGTAATTTTCCCATCTTCCAGCATGTGTTTTATTGAGTGAAAGCCTTGTTCATTTCGCTGGGTACTTTCCAAAGTAGTGATGGTGACATTAAAATCCCTTGCATCTGGCATGGATTCGGTATGGCCAAAAACACTAATACCTTGGGCACTTCCTATAAATACATTGTCATCGGGATCTATGTATATGGCATTTCTGTTCGATATGTTATCGGCCAGCCCCTCGCGGGTCGAGAAGTATTCGATATGAACAAACCCTTGCATGGATTCATTGTAAATGGCTTTAAAAACACCTTGGGTTGTAGTAATCCATAAATGTCCTTGGGAATCTTCGGCAATTCCCAAAATGTATTCGGAAGGAAGACCATCTTTTCTTCCAAATTGTTTGAAAGTATCTGTTTCGGCATCATACAGGTTGAGTCCTGTTTGTGTTCCTATCCATAAACGTCCCTTACTGTCGTTAAATATCCGCTTTATGGCATTGTTGCTCAGTTTGTCCGACTCTCCAAAACCGCTTGTATAGTTCTTAAAAACCCCTTCGTTTTCGTCCGAAATCAATTTGCTTACCCCCGAAAAAGTACCTACCCATAGGTTGCCACGGCTGTCTTTCTCCAGATTTAATGTATAGGAATTAACCAAAGCATCGTCCCGCTCTGTACTGGAGTTATAATTTCTGAATTCCGGATTCCGAAAATCACCATCGGGAAAGGTGATCTTTACCAACCGAATGTAATTACTAAGCCAAAAGGTGTTTTCATCTACTTCATATACTTCGTTGGACCATTTATGGGGCAATCCATTTTCCGCAGTAAAATGTGAAAACGTACCCGGCACATAGTTTTCGTCCAATTGAGCAATGCTCAATCCTTCCTGACCGCTTATCCAAAGTCTGTTTTTACTATCTACAAACACTTCCCGAGCCAAGGCAAAATGTTCGTTTTTATAGTGTAGGTAATCTGTTGGACACTTATTATTCAGGATATCCTGCTTGTTGATACGTAACAGATCCGTTGGGGTATTGATCCACAGATGACCTCCTCCATCTTCTGCCATTCCGTAGATACTTATATTAGGTAGGCAATTTCCTATATGGCTTGGAGGGAAGGCAAATAGTTTGCCTATGTCTTTACTCAACTTATAAAGCCCATTGGAGTTCGGGATCCAAATATTGCCATGGGAGTCTTCATAAATACTCCTAGCAAAGGCCGTCATACCCATAAGGCCGTTTTTACTAATTACTTCTTGTTCTTCTAAATAGCCGTCCTTGTAATGGAATTTTTGAAAATAGTTTTTCCAAGTAGCTGTCCAGATGGCGCCTTCGTGGTCTACAATGGTATTGTAGAGAAACCTATCTTCCAGCACATTTCCTTTTTCATCCAGAAACTTCTCCAGCCGAAGTATAGAATCGTTCATAAGGGTTCCCTTCCATAATCCCGATCCCGAGCTTACCAATATCATGTCTTCATTAAAATGAATGTACTTAAAGGGATTGATCGCAAGGGCTTCTACCAAGCCTTCTGCCTCAAATAAAACCTCTTTTACAGCATAGGTGTCAGGATCTATAAGCAATGGGTTCTTTCTGGATCTACAGACCCAAATCCTCCCTTCCCGATCTTCGCTAATGTTCCAGATTGCAACTTCTTTTGAAAGTTCTTCATCCTGTAAGAGTTGTTCGCGAATGACCCCGGTTTCCTTCTCTATGATAAAAAGACCATCGTACGTCCCCACCCAGACATTACCTCGACTATCTTCGAACAATGCAATTGCATAATTCTGAGCGTCTGTAGGGCTTTTCAGAAGTTCGACATAAGTAATACGGTCATTTTCCAAAACATGAAGCCCTTTGGGCGTAGCCACCCAAATTCTGGAATCTTTTGCAGCAATAAGCGTGTTTATTTTATTGTCCCGAAGACCTGTTGTGTCTTGTAAGGAAGCATAATAACCATGGAATTTTTGCCCATCGAACTTATATAATCCATTATTTCCAGCTACCCAGATATACCCAAGACTGTCCTGTACCACATCCCTTATTATTCTTGAGGGCAGGCCATTATCATCCGCATACCGGCTGGTTTTGTAAAACTGTCCCCATACTGGGAGCGCCGATAGGATAACCAATAAGGATATTAAATACTTCGTTTTCAAGGGGGTATCGAATAAGCGTTTAATAAACACCTTAAAAATAGCCAATTACAAAAAAAGCTGTATACCCCGTATGATGTATTTTAAAAAAGTAGAAAAAATAGGCTTATAGCTTCATTATTCGCTGGTAATCACTGCTACGATTCGTAACGGAGCCCCGCTCCCTCCTTCTATTTTCATTGGTAGGGCAATGATTTCGAAGTCTTTTGATGGCAGCTGCTCCAAGTTGGTCAAATTTTCGAAGGCTGGAATGTTTTGTTCCAGTAGAATAACGTGGCTCTTAAAATATTCAGATTGTCCATAATCGATACTAGGGGTATCGATTCCTATGGAATGTATCGTCCTATTGGCTACCAACCATTCGGCCGCTTCGGGCGAAAGGCCTGGAAAATGAAGTTGTTTCACAGCATGTTTGCCCCGCTCTTCGGTCCCTAAATAAGACTTCTTATCGGGATAGTATTTAGAAAACCCTGTTTGCAGTAGCACTATGCTTCCCTCGGGAATGGTCATCCCTTCACTTTTTTCCCAATCGAGGAAATCTTCTATAGTTATCAAATAATCAGCATTCTGGGTAGCTTTGGAAGACACATCTACTTTTATGGCATCGCCGATTAGTTTTTCTAAGGGAATTTCGTCTACCGTTTGCCCGTGTTCTGCAAAGTGAATGGGCGCATCTATGTGGGTACCTCCATGTTCGGCAGTACTAAAATTATTGGCTGCATAGAAAAAACCTTTGTCTGTTTGCCCCTTAAAAACAGTATCCAGCTTAAATTCCTTAGCCGTGACCCAATAAATTGTTTTATCGGAATACGAATGCGAAAGATCTACCAATGTGGTCTTGATTTCCTTGTTTTCACTAGTAGATTGAACTGCATCTGTTTTCGACGTTTTTGTATTGCACGCAAATAAGATTAGAAAAACCCATAGGCTGTAGAAATGTGCTCTCATAATTATAATATATTATCTGTTTTAGCGTACTACCGTACTACATTTTTCTCCATTTATGGCTTCTGCTTACTAAGTTAATATTTATTGCATAAAAAAACCTATCCGTCTTGGATAGGCTCATCTTTAAAAAATAAAAAATATCTATTTACAGCACCTTTACGTTTACTGCATTTAAACCTTTGTTACCTTCTTTAAGTTCGAATTCCACCTTATCTCCTTCTCGAATTTCATCGATAAGTCCAGAGATATGAACGAAATGGTCTTTGCTTGCTCCTTCTTCAGTAATGAAACCGTATCCTTTAGAATCATTGAAGAATTTTACTGTTCCTGTGTGCATTATATAAAATTAAATTATTAGAAGGCAAAGGTACACTTATATTACTCTAACTAGCTATATTCTAAATTAATTTTAAAAAGCAACAATTCTTCTGGGTCTTCTGGAAACCTGAAGGTTCCATTTTCGCGGAGTCCCAGTTTTTTAAGTAAAGCGATGGACGCTTTGTTATACGGTACGGTTATTCCCAAAACAGCTGCTATGTTAAGGTCCTGGGCATATTGCATCACGGCACTCGCAGCTTCATAACCGTAGCCTTTTCCCATGTATTCGGATAAAAAGGAAAAACCGATGTCGGGATACTCCAATTGATCCCTTTTGTACAAGCCACACGCTCCTATGGTTTCCCCGGTATCTTTAAGGCTCACGGTATACGAACCATAACCGTGGGCATCGTAACTGGGCAGGTAATTCTTTTTTATATAATCTTTGGCTTCGTCTACAGTACGTACATTGCGATCACCTATGTAGGTAAGCCATCCTTCCGAATTGAACAACCGCACATAAAAAGGAGCGTCTGCCTCGGTTATTTTCTTTAAAACCAGTCGTTCTGTTGTGAGCTTCATAACTACACTAATATAACTATTTTACATACAGGAAAAATCCCCTAGCAGTTTACGGTTTAACCCTCTTGATTCGATTTCGTTTCCCCTATACATTTGTAATAAAACTAATTGATCTAGAAATGAACACAAAAAAGAGCCTAAACGAAGGACCTGTAATAAAACCAAAAGTAAAGACTTCCCACTATAGCGAAGCCGCTTTTAAAAAAAGTATGGAAGACATGTACGATGAAATGGGGTTTCCGGTGGACGAAAATTTCGATAGTTTCCTGTTTATTTAATAACCACAGCTTCCGAAAAGGAAGTACGCGCATTGCTACCATTCACAAAATAGATCCCAGCTTCGTATTGGGATACATCCAAAAGCATCTCTTCCGAGGTAACAAAGGAAGTAAACACTACCCTTCCCAACGCATCTGTAACCGTAATTTCTGTACCTAGCCAATTATTGGAAGTCTTTAAAGTGATCGTATCATCACTCGGATTTGGGTATACCACTACGCGATCAAGAACCGAAAAATCTTCAGTCCCCAAGGTACTACCTTCTATAATGGTCATGCTTTGGTTTATCTGCGGATTTTCTATCATATCCACAATCCCGCTCAACCAGGTTACTTTTACATATTCTATTTCCGTGGCATCGGCAATACCGAAAAATTCATACGCAGAATTTTGCCCAAGATAGCCTTCACCACAAAGAGTATAATTGTATTGCTTCTCGCCATCTACCATGATTTCTATAGTAGAACCTATCCCCATTCGGTTGCTTTCGGTTCCCTGCAATTTTACTTTTAACCAATTGTAGTCTGCTGGACAATTGTTTTGCCATAGAAAAAGATCGTCTGGGGCATAATTAAGCACCAGCATATCGGGATAGCCATCGTTGTTAATATCGCCCATAGCGTTAGCAAAGCTCTGTGCTGTATCATTTTCGAAGCCAGCACCCGAAGGAATGGTAAAACTTCCACTCCCATTGTTTTCATAAAAAGCAGAAGGTAACATTCCGTTGGTCCCATCGAATATGCCACTTACATACAGATCCAGATCCGTGTCGTTATCCGCATCTATAAAAATCGCCCCCCACGCTACCGATTCGAACAAAGTTCCATTGGAGTCTGCAACATCGGTAAAAGTCCCATCTCCATTGTTTTCGAAATAGGCATTCCCTTCTTGGGTGTTAGTTACATAAAAATCCTGCCAACCGTCTTTGTTGGGGTCGCCAATGGTTGTACTCATGGCATCCATGATAACATCGGTTTGGGTTTCCTGTCCCATTTCGGTATAGGTTCCATCCCCGTTGTTATGGTACAAAAGGTTTTTGGGCTGCTTATCGTTAGCGATTACAATATCCTGCCAACCGTCGTTGTTATAATCGAAAAAAGAAGCGCAGAACGAAAGGTAGTTGGTCGTTAACAACCCAACACTATCACTTACATCCGTAAAAGTCCCATCCCCATTGTTACGGTACAGGATATTGGCAATGTTAATCTCGTCTGGGTTTCGGGAGTTTATAAATAAATCCAAGAGACCGTCATTGTTATAATCACCCCAAGAAGACCCAAAGGTCCTATGATCTACTGTAATGAGCCCTGCAGAAGTGGTGATGTCATCAAAACTCATATTCCCCAGGTTTTCGTACAAACGATTGCTATCTGCATTCCCTGTAACAAACAGATCGTTATCCCCATCATTGTCAAAATCTACCCACTGTACTGTTTTGGTTTGGTACAAGGGATCGAATATATTAAAAAACACTTCCTGAAAAGTTCCTTGAAAATTCCTAAAAAACCGAACGGGATGGCTCGCTTGCGAACTCATTGTTATATCGTCCCAACCGTCCCCATCGAAATCGAAAAAAGAAATTCCACCCCCTAAAAGTCCATCACCATACGTAGTTCCACCAAGTCCTAGAGTGGAAGCACTTTCCTGAAATTGGATTTGCCCAAAACTTTTTGAAACAAAAAACGTCAGAAATACAGAGAGGAGGAGATATGATTTCATTTTTTTGATGATTAGATAGCTACAATAGATAGCCTATGGAGTTGATTGGTTTAAAAATACAAAAAAGTCCTAATTATTCATTAGGACTTTTCGTGACTTATTTGAAAAGGGATTAGTTTTGAAACAAAGGTCTGCCCGTCATCATTTCATTCACCTTACCGCCAATCACTTCCAAGCGTTCTTCGTCTTCATGATTTGCTATGGTTTCGTCGATCAACTCAACAATCTGAAGCATATCGTCTTCCTTTAACCCACGTGTGGTTACAGCAGCGGTACCAATTCGGATTCCACTGGTTACAAAAGGGGATTTATCATCGAAAGGAACCATGTTTTTATTCACGGTAATTTCAGCTTTACCCAAAGCTTCTTCAGCTTCTTTCCCAGAAATGCCCTTATTGCGAAGATCGATCAACATCATATGGTTATCGGTTCCTCCGCTTATGATCTTATAGCCTTTATCCACAAAGGCCTGGGCCATTACTGCAGCGTTTTTCTTTACCTGTACCATATAGTGTAAAAACTCGTCGGTAAGGGCTTCCCCAAAGGCGATGGCTTTGGCTGCAATAACATGTTCCAATGGCCCTCCCTGATTCCCGGGGAAAATGGCACTGTTTAACAAGGTCGACATCTTTTTCAGCTTTCCGCTTTTAAGGGTAAGGCCAAAAGGGTTCTCGAAATCCTTCCCCATCAAAATAAGACCTCCCCTGGGGCCTCTTAGCGTTTTATGGGTAGTTGTGGTTACAATATGACAATGAGGAATAGGATCACTAATAATTCCTTTGGCGATGAGTCCTGCCGGATGGGCAATATCCGCCATAAGAATCGCCCCTACTTTATCGGCAATTTCACGAAACCGTTTGTAATCTATTTCGCGGGAATAAGCCGATGCCCCAGCTAAAATCAATTTAGGCTGTTCCTTGATGGCAATCGCTTCTATGGTATCGTAATTAATACGACCCGTATCTTCGTCTACCCCATAAAAAACAGGAGTATAAAGCATGCCCGAAAAATTAACGGGCGAACCATGGGTTAAATGCCCTCCATGCGACAGGTCGAATCCTAAAAATTTATCGCCTGGTTTTAAGCAAGCTGCAAAAACAGCGGTATTCGCCTGCGATCCACTGTGGGGCTGTACGTTGGCGTACTCGGCACCAAAAAGGGTTTTGGCACGGTCTATGGCAAGCTGCTCCACTTCATCAACTACTTCGCAACCTCCATAGTATCGTTTTCCTGGATAGCCTTCTGCATATTTATTGGTAAGAACCGAGCCTTGGGCCTGCATGACCTGCTCGCTCACAAAATTTTCTGAAGCAATCAATTCCAGACCGTTCAATTGTCTTTCTTTTTCAGCTTCAATCAGTTCAAAAATTTGTTCGTCTCTTGCAATCATTTTTGTAGCGTTAATTTCGAATCAAAAATAGTAAAAGCTTGGGGTTAGTTGTCCAGAAATTATATATTTGATTCACATTTTTACTAACAAAGAATTGCACTATGCCACTTACCGCCAATGACCCCACACGCAAATCATGGATCGACGTTCCCGAGAACAGTGATTTCCCTATACAAAACATCCCTTTTGGAGTATTTCTTACCCGCGATGATGTGATCACGATAGGTACCCGAATTGGGGATACTGCCATCGATTTGGGTGCCATGCACCAATTAGGTTATTTTAAGGGGATCGATCTTACAGATGATATTTTCCTTCAGGACTCCTTGAACGATTTTATCGCAGATGGTCGCAAAACATGGCGTTTGGTTCGAAATCGTATTTCGGATATTTTTCTACACACTTCCCCAGGATTGCGGGACGATAAGGAACACCGAAAAAAAGTGCTTTTTAGCCTCGACGAAATTGAAATGCAACTCCCCGTGGACGTAGGTGATTATACCGACTTCTATGCCAGTAAAGAACATGCTACCAATGTTGGTTCGTTGTTTAGGGATCCAGAAAATGCTTTGCTTCCCAACTGGTTGCGTATTCCTATTGGATACCACGGAAGAAGTTCTTCCATCATTCCTTCGGGCACTCCCGTGAGACGTCCTGTGGGACAAACCAAACCCGGTGAGGACGGTGTTCCTGGATTTGGGGCTTCTAAACTGCTGGATTTTGAATTGGAGATGGCGTTTATTACCACAGCAACCAACGATTTAGGAAAACGTGTAAGTGTGGAAGAAGCCGAAGACAATATCTTTGGATTGGTCCTTTTTAACGATTGGAGTGCGCGGGACATCCAAGCTTGGGAATATGTTCCCCTTGGCCCGTTCTTAGGGAAAAACTTTGCTTCTACCATATCCCCTTGGATAGTGACTTTGGATGCTTTGGAGCCTTTCCGTGTAGACGGACCCGCTCAAGATCCAGAACCACTTCCCTACCTTCAGCAAGAAGGACCCAAAAATTTCGATATTCATTTACAGGCCATCATTCAACCCGATGGAGGCGAAGAAACCGTAGTGGCCAATTCCAACTTCAAGTATATGTACTGGTCCATGGCACAACAGCTTGCGCACCATACCGTAAATGGATGTAATTTACGTAGTGGCGATATGATGGGAAGCGGAACCATTTCCGGTCCCACCAAAGACAGCTATGGTTCTATGTTGGAGCTTACCTGGCGTGGGCAAAACCCCATCACCCTAAAAGATGGATCCCAACGTAAATTCATAAACGATGAGGATACGGTAATACTGCGTGGGTACTGCGAAAACGATAATGTTCGCATTGGTTTTGGTGACTGTAGTGGTAAAGTGCTACCTGCCAATTAGATATATTTTTGGCACAACCCTTGTTATTTGCTTTCCATAACCAAACGCATTCGTTATGAGAACAACTATTACTTTAGTATTGGCAGCGCTTACGCTATGGAGTTGTAATAGTGTAAAGCGAAACCAAAAATTTTTAGCCCAAGGCAATTACGACCAAGCCATATACTTGGCTGTAAAGAAATTGAAGAAAGGAAAATCTTCTTCCAAGAACGATATGCACATCGAGCTGCTACAGCAAGCCTTTGCAAAGGCTGCGGAAGACGATGAGCGTAGGATCAGTTTTTTGGAAAAGGACAATCAGCCCTCGCATAGTAAGGAAATCTTCTTTCGTTATCTCGATCTAAGGGAACGTCAGGATTTGTTGCGCCCTCTATTGCCTTTGACCGATTCGCAAGGAAAGACGGCAAGATTTAAACTGAAAGATTACACACACGATATCATCGAGGCGAAGGACAATTACATTGCCTATAGTTACGATGAAGCTGCTGGCTACCTCAACAGGAATACCACCCTGGATGCGAGGACAGCTTATAATATCTATTGCGAAATAGAAGAATTGCAGCAAAACTATAAGGATGTTAGGCAACTGAAGGATCAGTCTAAGTTTTTGGGTACCGATTTTGTCCATGTTGAATTAAGGAACCGAAGCGGGCAGATCATCCCACGAAGGTTGGAAAGGGAACTATTGAACTTTGACACCTACGATCTGGATGATTTTTGGACCGAATACCATGAGGACAGAAGGGGCGATATAGACTATCAGTTTGGCATCCGAATGAATTTCGATGAAATAGCCATTTCCCCAGAGCGGATCTCCGAAACCGAGTACCGAAGAAGGAAAAGAATCAGGGACGGATGGAGGTACCAATTGGATCGTGATGGTAACGTAATGAAGGACAGTCTGGGTAATGATATAAAGATCGATAATTACATTTTCGTAACCGCAAGGGTTATGTATACCACCCAAACCAAAAGTGTTTTGGTAGGAGGAAATGTACAATACAGGGACTTGGTTCAAGGAAGGGACATGGGTAATCACCCATTGGCATCGGAGTTTATTTTCGAAAACGAATTTGCCAAATTCCGTGGGGACGAACGTGCCTTAAACGAGGAGGACCTTAAATTCCTCGAATACGATTTCATACCGTTCCCAACCAACGAACAAATGGTGTTGGATGCTGGTAACGACATAAAAATCCGATTAAAGGATATTCTTAAAAGCAATAGCTTACGTTAATAAAAAGACTCCCTAAAGCAGGGAGTTTTTTGTTAATAAAGCTA
>JANQKN010000092.1 GCA_028281065.1 Flavobacteriaceae bacterium
CCAATCAAAAATCAAAAGACTATTCCCACATTAAAGATACCTATCGTCCGTCGCATGCCGATTATACTTACGATCAGAAGTATGGCGTTCGCGATTATCGTGGTGGCGGTAGATCCTCGGCCCGTGAAACGGCCAGTAGGGTAGCGGCAGGAGCGATTGCCAAACAATTGCTGAAAGATGTTACCATTACGGCCTATGTTTCTGGTGTAGGGGAATTGATGCTGGATACTCCATATAGTGAATTGGACTTCTCTGAAATTGAAAAGAACCCAGTACGTACGGCAGATGCCCAAATGGCTGTCCGTATGGAAGACTACATCAAGGAGATCCGTAAGCAGGGCGATACCGTAGGTGGACAAATAACCTGTGTTATTAAAAATGTGCCCAAAGGCTTGGGAGAGCCTGTTTTCGATAAGCTTCACGCCCAATTGGGCAAAGCCATGCTGTCTATAAATGCAGTAAAAGGTTTTGAATATGGAAGTGGTTTCGATGGCATACGACTAAAGGGAAGTGAACACAACGATTTGTTTAATGAAGATGGCAGTACCCAGACCAATTTTAGTGGCGGGGTACAAGGAGGGATAAGCAATGGAGAAGACATTTATTTTAATGTTGCCTTTAAGCCTGTAGCAACCATTATGCAAAAACAGGATACCATAGATAAAGAAGGCAACAAGGTTGAAATGCAGGGAAAAGGAAGACACGATCCCTGCGTGGTTCCAAGGGCTGTACCCATTGTGGAAGCAATGGCTGCTTTGGTCTTGGCCGATTTTTGGTTGTTGAATAAAGTTTCAAAAGTATAAACTCAATATATATGAAAAAGCTCGCACTGCATTGGAAAATACTGATAGGAATGCTCTTGGGTATCCTCTTTGGTTTCATTATGACTGGGCAGGATTGGGGACCTGGTTTTGTGTCCGATTGGATAAAACCACTTGGCACCATTTTCGTTAAACTTTTAAAACTAATTGCGATTCCTTTGATTTTGGCATCCCTCATCAAGGGAATTTCCGACTTGAAGGATATTTCAAAGTTTAGAAATATTGGTTTACGAACTATGGTCACCTATATCGGTACCACGGTGATTGCAATTACCATTGGTTTACTATTGGTGAATGTACTTCAGCCTGGCGATGGAGTATCCGAAGAAACTATTACCAAATTAACACAGACCTATGCCAACGATAGTGGTGTGCAGGGCAAGATTGCAGAGGCCGGAAGGCAAAAGAGTAGTGGGCCCCTTCAGTTTCTAGTGGATATGGTTCCAGATAACGCCTTCAAAGCGTTATCCGATAATGGTCTAATGCTTCAGGTAATTTTCTTTACGATATTGTTTGCTATTTCCATGCTACTCATAGGGGAGAAGAAAGCAAAACCTATGAAGGATATGTTCGATTCCCTGAATGAAGTAGTCCTTAAGATGGTTGATCTTATCATGTTATCTGCTCCTTATGCGGTATTTGCACTTTTGGCAAGTGTTGTGGTGTCTTCGGAAGATCCCGATCTATTAATTGCATTATTGAAATACTCCGGTGTTGTCGTAGGAGGGCTTTTATTGATGGTTGTATTCTACCTAACAGTAGTGGGAACTTATGTTAAGAAGAACCCGTTCTGGTTCCTTAAGCAAATTAGCCCAGCTCAATTATTGGCATTTTCCACCAGTTCAAGTGCTGCAACCCTTCCCGTGACTATGGAACGGGTAGAAGAGCACATAGGGGTGGATAAAGAAGTTTCTAGTTTCGTTCTTCCTGTAGGAGCTACTATAAATATGGATGGAACCAGTTTATACCAAGGGGTTGCCGCGGTTTTCATATCACAAGCACTAGGTTTTGATCTTACATTTGCAGATCAGTTGACCATTGTTCTCACTGCGCTTTTAGCCTCTATTGGTTCCGCAGCGGTTCCGGGAGCTGGTATGGTGATGCTTGTAATTGTATTGGAATCTATTGGTTTCCCTGCAGATAAGTTAGCGATTGGATTGGCGTTGATCTTTGCTGTGGACAGACCGTTGGATATGTGCCGAACCGTAATTAATGTTACGGGCGATGCTACAGTATCTATGCTCGTAGCAAAGTCGGTTGGGAAATTGGGAGAACCCAAAGTAAAGAATTGGGACGACCATTACGAAGAAGTAAAATAAAAAGAAAAACCGCTCCATTGAGAGCGGTTTTTTTATGATAAAGAAATAAGTTTTTATCCTTGTTTTTGTATTTCCACACTGTGTGGGTAAGGTATTTCGATACCCGCAGCATCCAAGGCTATTTTGGCCTTTTCTAAAGTGTCAAAGTAAACATCCCAGTAATGCTCTACTTTCGTGGCGGGTCTAACGGCAAAGTCTACCGAACTTTCCCCCAAGGCAGAAACTTCCACAAGGGGTGGTGGGTCTTTTAGTACTTTCTCTTGCGAAGTTAGTACACTCATAAGCACATCCTTGGTTTGTTTAATGTCTGAGTCGTACGACACCCCAATGGTATGGAATACTTTTATAACTCCTTCTGCACTGTAATTGGTAATATTTCCATTGGAAAGAGCTCCGTTGGGAATAATAACCAATTTGCTATCTGGTGTCACCAACTTAGTAGTGAAAATTTCAATTTCTTTTACCTCTCCAAATTCTCCCTGAGCTTCGATCAAATCCCCAATTTTAATGGGTTTAAAGATCATGATAAGCACTCCTCCAGCAAAATTGGAAAGCGACCCTTGTAATGCCATACCAACAGCCAGACCAGCAGCGGCCAAAATAGCGGCAAACGAAGTAGTTTCTACACCCAGGTTACCCAAAATGGCAAGAATAAGTAATATTTTAAGGATCCAGCCGATTAGGTTTTTCAGGAACTTCTGAAGGCTCTCATCATAATTCTGCCTGCTCATGGCAAGTCCCATTACCTTCATTATTTTTTTAATGATCCAGGATCCAACGATCCAAATAACAATGGCACCAATTACTTTAAGTCCGTATTCGGAGCCATATTCTACGATCTTATCGATCCATTTTTCTATATCCATGTCGTGTGATTTAATTAGTGTCTCAAAATTAGGAAAAAGAAACCCGCATACTTATTGAATTTGGGTTTTTTAAGCACCAAATCTTACCAATGATCGAAAACTGTCTCTTGACTCTGGTAAAAACAAGTGCTTTTTTCTTGGTAACCCTTACAGAATGTACTTTCAGAAAATTCAAAAAAGGGTTTTGTGTTTGGTCATATTTGCTATCTTTATTTTTCTAAAGAACCAATCTATGAATGTTTGCTTTATCATGTATCCGTGGGATGAAATGGATCCCGAGAACGACTCCACATTAGCGCTGATTCAAGAATTAGCAAAAAGAAAACACGGTCTTGCTATTACAACACCTGCCAACCTTACCATTAGGGACAGTGTTGCCTATGCTTTTTGTAGGTGTTTAAAACGAGCTGACAAAGTATCTAACAACCTTAAATCCTTTCATGGTAAGGCTGAATTCTATGATGAGATGCTGCCTTTGGCTGGGTTCGATGTCATTATTCTTAGAAGCAATCCGCCTTTGGATATGATTATGCTCAATTTCTTGGATAGTGTAAAAGACGATGTCTTTATCATGAACGATCTGGATGGAATACGAAGGGCAAACAACAAACTGTATACTGCGGTATTTGAGGATGAAGAAAATGAAATCATTCCACGTACGCATGTTACCAAAAACAAGGAATACCTGAAGAAAATCATTAAAGAAGGCCCTGAACGAATGATCTTAAAACCGTTGAATGGTTTTGGGGGGTCAGGCGTTATCCTTATCGAAAAGAGAGCGATGAAGAGTATCAACTCCTTGTTGGACTTTTACATTACCAATAAGGATGGTACGTCCAATTATGTAATTCTACAGGATTACATAGAAGGTGCCGAAATGGGAGATGTACGTATATTACTTCTTAATGGACAACCCATAGGTGCTATGAAAAGGGTTCCTGGCGAAGAAGATCACAGATCCAATGTAACAGCAGGAGGTAGGGTTGAAAAACACAGCTTAACCAAAACAGAAAAAGAACTGTGCCGCAAGATTGGGCCCAAATTGGTGAAAGATGGATTGTACTTTGTGGGTATAGATGTAATTAACGGTAAGTTGGTAGAGGTAAATGTAATGTCCCCCGGTGGTATCACCTATATCAACAAAGTATACAAATCTCGCGTACAGGAAAAGATCATAGATTTTGTAGAGGATAAGGTGCAAGAGCGTGTTACTGCTTTCGAAAGAAGACAGAAATTGCGTAAGCATGTGAGCGATGCCTAAATACAGAATACGATGCTCCGACTTTCCATTTCAGAAATAGTTCAGAAAATAAAAGCTGAAGAAACCTTCGAGGCGGTTTCTTCGGACTATTCGTTTACCCTTAAGATCGATTCGTACGTGCCTTATGTTTGCGGTGCGGTACATGACGGGCATCAGTTCCGTAAGGAACTTTGGGATAATTGCCTGCATACGGAATACGACCGTTGGTACGAGGAAGATCCTTTTACCAAAGAGTTTGTTAAGTCACATCCTATAGTTATTGCTGGCTGCGACAGCCGGTTTGAATACGACCTAAACCGTGATCCCGAAAATGCCATCTATGAGGATGCTTGGGGGAAGCAATTATGGAAAAACCCATTGCCAGCCGATCAAAAGCAGCACAGTTTGGACAAACACAATGCATTTTATACCGTCGTATATGCCCTGATACAGAAATTGGAGGAAAAGTTTGGGGTTTGCGTAGTCTACGATATGCATAGCTACAACTGGAAACGATGGGATAGGGAAGTGCCTGTTATTAATTTGGGGACTGCCAATGTAGATGAAAAACGTTTCGAAAACGAAATAGAATCCTGGCGGCATTCTTTGTCGCAATTACAACTTCCCCATGATATAGAAGCTACTTCTAAAATCAATGACACTTTTCAGGGAAATGGGTATTTTTTGAAATTTATTACCAAAAACTTTAAAAATACCTTAGTTTTGGCGACTGAGTTCAAGAAAATATACTGTGACGAGATAGAACAAATAAATTATCCTGATGTAATTTCTGCTATAGAAGAGCAACTAAGGA
>JANQKN010000044.1 GCA_028281065.1 Flavobacteriaceae bacterium
TATTTGGACTATACCATAGCATAAGTAGGTTAAGTTCATGGTAGATTTGGGGCAAAAAAAGGCAAACTCTCGTTTGCCTTTTTTTATTGGAACCAAGTCTTAAGGGGTGGCGAGTCATTCCTTTTTCATAAAATGCAAAACATGAAAAAGAAGGACGAGCCGTATACAATCCCCCCAAACCCGTTTGTCTTTTCACAATCACACATGCCGCTGCCGCGGGTATCTCCATCAAAGGTCCGCAGGACCTTAGGTTTTGCTCTGCAAAACTCCATTGCGATAAGGTGGCGAGTCAGTCCTTTTTCATAAAGTGCAAAACATGAAAAAGAAGGACGAGCCGAATCACTTAACCAAACTACTCTCTCATTTTCGTTTCCCTCGATTCCATAAAAAACCCCGTTCCTAAGAACAGGGTTTACTAGATCTTTAAAAAGGAAACCGATTATTTATTGGCAGCGTATCGCTTTGCAACAGCATCCCAATTAATTACATTGAAAAACGCTTCTACATAATCCGGTCTTCTGTTTTGGTAATTTAAATAATAGGCGTGCTCCCAAACATCAAGCCCCAAAATAGGAGTTCCTCCGCAACCTATACCAGGCATTAAAGGGTTGTCTTGATTAGGGGTAGCACATACCTCTACTTTTCCTCCTTCATGAACACACAACCATGCCCATCCAGAACCAAACTGTGTCTTGGCAGCATTGGAGAAAGCATCCTTGAAAGCATCAAAACTTCCATAGGCATCATTGATCGCATCGGCCAATTCGCCCGAAGGGGCTCCTCCTCCATTAGGGGCCATTACTTCCCAAAACAAACAGTGGTTGTAATATCCACCCCCGTTGTTGCGAACGGCTTTATTGTTCATATCCAATCCAGATAATATTCCTTCTATGCTTTTCCCTTCGGCATCGGTGCCTCCAATGGCAGCATTTAGTTTACTGGTATATCCAGCGTGGTGTTTCCCATGGTGAATTTCCATGGTTCTGGCATCTATATGGGGCTCCAAGGCATCGTGTGCATAAGGTAGTGCAGGTAATTCGAATGACATAGTGTTACTTTTTTGGTTACTATTAATTTTCTATTCAAAATTACACATAATTAACGGTTTCTCTTGTTTTAGAATTTGTAAGTTTTTATACCAGCATAGAGATTCTTAATAGTATCTTTATCCAAGCAACAACAATCCTTTGAATTCTTCAGCTTTATTTACCATATATAATGCATCTGCAGGAAGCGGTAAAACCTTTGCTTTGGTAAAGGCATACCTAAAGCTTATCCTAACACATCCCCAGAAAGGGTATTATAAACATTTGCTGGCGCTTACCTTTACCAATAAGGCAGTGGCAGAAATGAAAGAACGGATTGTGGCCACCCTAGCTGCGCTTTCCAAAGAAAGCACTCCTTCCGATTTTTTGGGAATGCAAAACCTGCTAATGGAAGAAACCTCCCTAACCGAAAAACAGGTTAAGGAACGATCGCGGGACATTCTTAAGCATTTGTTGCACCACTATGCGCAGTTTAGCATAGAAACCATCGATGGCTTTAACCACCGATTGATAAGAACCTTTGCCCACGATCTAAAACTTGCTTCCCACTTTGAGGTTTCTTTGGATACGGATGAACTCCTGTCCAAAGCCGTTGACCAATTCATTGAAAATGCCGGTGAAGATCCAGAAATTACCGAATTGCTGCTGGAATTTGCCCTTCAAAAAACCGACGAGGACAAATCGTGGGACATTTCATTCGATCTAAAAAAAACAGCTTCTTTATTAGCAAGTGAAAACGATCGATGGCATCTTCAAAAATTTAAAGGGAAGTCCATCTCCGATTTCAAAACCCTTCAGAAAGAACTACGGGATAATTTCAAAACCCTAGAAAATGAAATCAATCAAGAGGCGACAGATCTGCTCGGAAAACTAGGGCAAAAGGGCATCCCTCAAGATGTGTTTCAACGAGGCACTTTTCCCAATCATTTCAAAAAACTAAGTGACAGGGATTACGATGTCTACAAAAACAAATTGGAGGAAAACATAGAAGAAGGCGGAACCAAGTTATACAAGTCGCAAACCCCTGCTGCTATTCAGGAAGAAATCGATACGTTAACCCCATACTTCCTAACAACATATAGGAGTTGTAAGGCTAAAGTCCATCAAACAAAACTGTATAAAAACATATTGAAAAACCTGGTGCCTTTGGCTACCATTAATGGCCTGAATCAGGAGATTGAAACTATTAAAGAAGAAGAAAACATCCTACCCATAAGTGAGTTCAATTCCTTGATTTTTTCTGAAATAAAGGACCAACCCGCTCCTTTTATTTACGAACGACTGGGGGACCGTTACCGGCATTTCTTTATCGATGAGTTCCAAGACACTTCACAGCTGCAATGGAATAATCTAATCCCCCTTATAGACAACGCCCTTTCCCAAACCACATTGAATGACGAAACCGGGAGCCTTTTGTTGGTGGGGGATGCCAAACAATCCATCTACCGATGGCGCGGAGGACTGCCCGAACAGTTTATGCAGCTTTCAGAAAACGCAAACCCTTTTACGGCTGCCCAGAAAGAAGTAATGACGCTGGGCACCAATTATAGGAGTGCTCAGGAAATCATCGATTTTAATAACGGGTTTTTCAGTTTTGTATCCCATCATTTCGAAGACTCAGGCCATGAAGCCCTATACAAAATAGGCAGCCAACAGAAACATACGACTAAAGCAGGAGGGTATGTAAATTTAGAGTTTATCGAAGCCAAAAAAAAGGAGGAAGAGCATGAGCGCTACCCAGAAAAGGTATATGAGATTATAACAAACGTATTAAAAAAAGGACATGAACCCAAGGATATTTGCATCCTTACCCGCAGAAAAAAAGACGGTATTGCGATTAGCGAATACCTGTTGGAAAAAGACCCTACCCTTCCCATTGTTTCCGAAGAAACCCTTTTGCTTAAAAATTCGCGGGTTGTCTCACACTTGGTAAATCTTCTACAGCTCACGCTTCAGCCCAAAAACGAGGAAATTAAAGTAGACGTGCTTTCGTTTTTACATTCCCATCTTAAAATGGAGCAGGAAAAACACACTTTTTACAAGGAGCACTTAACCTCACCTTTGTCACAAATTTCCACAACCTTGGAAGAATATGGCATTTCGTTTAGTTTAGAGATTGCCAACAGGCTTCCCCTTTTCGAAAGTTTGGAATACTGTATCGATTCCCTTCAACTGGCAAAACAGGCAGATGCTTTTGTAAATAACTTTATGGATTTGGCATTCCGTTTTTCCCAAGGATCAAAAGGGGGGAAAGTGGATTTCTTGGCCTATTGGGAATTGGAAAAGGAAAAAGCAAGCATTACTTCCAACAAGGATGCCAACGCCATTAGGCTTATGACCATTCACAAATCCAAGGGATTGGAATTCCCAGTGGTTATTTTTCCGTATGCCGACGTAAACCTGTATGCAGAGATTGAACCCAAATCCTGGTTACCGTGGGATGAAAATGGTTTTGAATATGTATTGATTGATTATAAAAAAGAGCTCGAAGATTATAATGCATTGGGAGCTTCATTAGTAAAACAGCGAAGGGAAACCCTGGAACTGGATAATCTAAATTTATTATACGTTGCCCTTACGCGCCCTGAAAAAGAGCTCTACATCCTAGCAAAGAATGAGCCTATAAAGGATACGTTTAGTTCGTACAATGCTTTCTTGAAAGGATACCTTAATACCTTAGGTGTTTGGGAGGAAGGCAAAAGTTCTTATGAATTTGGCAATTCCATAGGGATAGTTGACCAAGATACGCCTCCTGATAAAGAAACATCCTATCTTCCTTATACCGTTTCCCTGCCATCTGCCCATAATCTAAATATCGTAACATCGACCGTATCCGATTCTGAAGATCGTTTGGAAGCCATCGAACTGGGAACGCGCTTCCATGACTATATGGCAAAAATCCAAACCAGTGATGATTTGGAAGCTGTCTTACAGGAAACGCAAAGGGAATCCAACGTTCAACTCACGGAAATGATTACCCAAGTGGTACATCACCAAGAACTCCAGCATTTGTTTCAATCCCCTCATATAGTATACAACGAACGGGAAATTGCCACACCAAGCAAAATGATGCGTCCAGATAGAATGGTAGTACACTCCAATGGCGAAGTGTCTATTATCGATTACAAAACGGGGAAACACAACCCCAAATACGTAGAGCAGATCTACGAATATTCCGACGCTATGGAAGCCATGGGGTATACCGTTAAGGAAAAGCTGTTGGTTTATTGCAATAGCGATGGAATACTCATAAATAAAAACTAAATTTGAGGCCCAAAAAACCGAGAAAATGTACGGAAAAATCAAAGACCACTTACAAAAAGAACTTCAGGAAATAAAAGACGCCGGGCTCTTTAAAAAAGAACGGATCATTACATCCCCTCAAGATGCCGTGATCAAGATTTCTACTGGAGAAGAAGTAATTAACTTTTGTGCCAATAACTATCTGGGATTGTCTTCCAATAAAGAAGTAATCCAAGCTGCCAAAGATGCCATGGACAGCCATGGCTACGGGATGTCTTCCGTACGGTTTATATGTGGCACCCAAGATATCCACAAGGAACTGGAGGAAAAGATTGCCGATTATTATGAAACTGAAGATACCATTCTTTATGCAGCTGCTTTCGATGCCAATGGTGGGGTGTTCGAACCACTCTTAAGTGCCGAAGACGCTATTATATCCGATTCTTTGAACCATGCTTCCATTATAGACGGGGTACGTTTGTGTAAAGCAGCCCGATATAGGTACGCCAACAATGATATGGAAGATCTTGAAAAACAACTTGTCGCTGCCAATGAAAACGGAGCACGTCATAAAATCATCGTAACCGATGGGGTATTTTCCATGGATGGATTGGTAGCCCCGCTGGATGAAATCTGTGATCTGGCCGATAAGTACGATGCTTTGGTAATGATCGATGAGTGCCATGCTGCTGGATTTATAGGGGAAACCGGCCGCGGAACCTTGGAAGAAAAAGGAGTAATGGGCAGAATAGACATCATCACCGGAACCTTAGGTAAGGCTTTAGGAGGTGCCATGGGAGGTTATACAACAGGAAGAAAAGAGATTATCGAAATGCTGCGGCAACGCTCACGTCCTTATTTATTTTCCAATTCTTTGGCTCCTGCCATTGTTGGGGCCTCTATTAAGGTGTTCGATATGTTGGGCAATAACACCGAGCTTAGGGACCGTTTGGAAGAGAACACTGCCTACTTTAAAAAGGGTATGAAAGAAGCGGGATTCGACATTATTGATGGGGATTCTGCCATTGTTCCTGTCATGCTTTACGATGCGCAACTTTCTCAAACCATGGCAGATATGTTGTTGGAAGAAGGGATTTATGTAATCGGCTTCTTTTACCCCGTAGTTCCCAAAGGAAAAGCAAGGATTCGGGTACAGCTTTCTGCCGCACATACAAAAGAGCATTTAGACAAGGCCATCGCTGCATTTGTTAAAGTGAAGCAAAAACTAGGATTGTAATATTTTCACATAACTTGTATTTAAGCTCCCAGACCTTTGTTTTTCCAAAAAATTTAATAGATTTGCTTTTGTTAATAAACTTTAACAACTTACTTTTGCTCTATTAACACTTAAAATTAAACAATCGAATATGAAACATCTTAACAGTATTTTAGCTGCTGCTCTCTTTGTTTTTGCAATTGGGGTAGTAAGTGCGCAAGACCAAAACAACCCTTGGGCTATTGAAGTTGGTGTTAACGCCGTTGACTTCTACCCTGTTGGAACTGCTGATGATGGACGAGGGATTCATGGTATCGCCAACATCCCAGAAGTAACTCAAGGCGAAATTTTTGATGAATACTTCAACCAAAACGACCACTGGAACATCTTACCTTCTGTGTCTCGAGTATCTGTAGGAAGATATATTGGGAGCGGATTTACATTTACTGCAGCTGGTGCTGTCAACAGAATTGACAAATTCGGTGATGTTGATGTAGATGACCTAAACTACTACTCCGCAGATGGAGAAATTAAATACAGCTTTAGAGACCTTATCAACGGACCTGGAGGATGGTTTGATCCTTCTCTTGGTATTGGTGGTGGTTACACTTGGGTAGACGATATCGGATTCGGTACTGCGAACGCCCTTGCAAGTGTACGTTTCTGGGTAGCAGAAAACGTAGCTCTTAACTTCCAGAGTACATACAAGCACTCTTTCGAAGATCAGTACGGGGTAACTCACTTCCAACACTCTGTTGGTATCGCCTTCAAATTTGGAGGAAAAGATACAGACGGTGACGGAATCTTCGACAAAGATGATGAGTGTCCAGAAACTCCTGGTCTTCCAGAATTCAACGGATGTCCTGATAGTGACGGTGACGGAATCGAAGATAGAAACGATGCTTGTCCTAACACTCCTGGTCTAGCAGAATTCAACGGATGTCCTGATAGTGACGGTGACGGGATCGCAGATCCTCAAGATGCTTGTCCTACTGTTCCTGGTATCGCTGCTTTGAACGGTTGTCCTGATGCTGATGGTGACGGAATCACCGATGCGGACGATCAGTGTCCAAACGAAGCTGGTCCTGCTGCTAACAACGGATGTCCTTACCAAGATAGAGATGGTGACGGTGTACTAGACAAAGACGATCAGTGTCCAGATGTACCTGGTACTGTAGCTAACAACGGTTGTCCAGAAGTAACTGTAGAAGTTATCAACCAGTTGACCGAGTACGCTAAGACTATCTTGTTCGACACTGGAAAGTCTACGATCCGTCCTGAATCTTACGCTGTTCTTCAAAACATCGTTGATGTAATGAAAGAGTACCCAACAGCTTCTTTCGTTATCGAAGGACACACTGACAGTGTAGGTAGAGAGTCTACTAACCAAACGCTTTCCGACAACAGAGCTGCTTCTGTAAGAGATTACCTAACTACCATTGGTATGGATGCAAGCAGATTGTCTTCTATCGGATATGGAGAGTCTAGACCAATCGCTAGCAACAACACCAAAGCTGGTAGACAACAAAACAGACGTGTAGAGATTTCTTTGAAAAAGTAATCTTTCCAAATAAATTATAAAAAAACGCTTCCCTTACGGGAGGCGTTTTTTATTTTTGGGTATGCTAGCTTTCCTAGAAGAAATTGTTCTCGAAATACAGGAGGAACATGAGAGCATATCCGATCTCATTATCGTACTACCCAGCAAACGCGCAGGGGGTTTCTTTAAGCACTACTTAAGAAAGTATCTTAAAGAGGTTACTTTTTCCCCTACCGTTATTAGCATAGAGGAATTTATAGAACAGCTCTCAGGGTTGTCCATAATATCCCGTGACACACTCCTCATAAAAAGCTACGAAGCCTACCTAGCTACCCAAGAAATAAAGAACAAGGAGGACTTTTCTACCTTCATCTCTTGGGCCAATGCTTTGTTAAATGATTTTAGCGAAATAGACCGGTATCTTATACCACCCGCTTCCTTCTTTTCCTATTTGGGAAGTATAAAAAGTTTGGAAAAATGGGGGGCTACCGAAGAAGAAACCCCACTTATTAAAAACTATCTGGCTTTTTGGAACAACCTACTACCCCTTTATGAAAGCCTCACCTTTCACCTTGCAAAAGACCAAGAGGGGTATCAAGGTATGGTTTACAGGAAAGCAGCAGAGGATATAGAACATTATATAGCTACCCACGGGCATCGCCATCATTATTTTATAGGCTTCAATGCCCTTAACACTGCCGAACAGCATATCATTCAAGCCTTATTGGAAACTGGTAACACCCAGGTCCTTTGGGATATGGACGCTCATTTTTATACAGATGTTTCCCATTCTGCTTCCCATTTTTTACGCTCTTATTTAAAAGACTGGAAATATTACAAACACAATCCCATTCCAAAGTTTCCTGAAAACTATACGGCTCAAAAAGACATAAAGATTGTATCCGCCCAAAATAGCATTGAAGAAGTAAAGTATGTGGGGGATTGCCTTTCCAAACTTTCCGAAGAACAACAAAACCGTACTGCCGTTGTTTTGGCCAACGAGGATCTCCTTGTCCCTTTACTATACTCTTTACCCCAGAACATAGAAAAGGTGAATGTTACTATGGGGCTGTCGCTTAAACAAACCCCCACTGCTTCTTTTTTTGCTTCCTTGCTAAAATTGCATTCCAAACAAAGCAAAACCTACTATCATAAAGACATAGTTGCACTCCTTAGCCACCCTACCTGTCGTTACCTACTGCAGGACCCCCAGCAAATCATTGCTGCCATTACCGAAAAAAACATCTCGTACATAACCCCTCAAAAATTACTATCCCTTGGGGGCGAAAATACGGTTATGGAACTCCTCTTTGGCAATTGGCAAGATGCTACCTCACTAGCTATTAAGAATGTCTCTTTATTGTTGAATGAACTCCTTCAACAAGAAGAAATCCAACCTATAGACCAACTTTGTTTTTTAAAGCTGAAAGAAGTATTCGAAAAAATTGAAACCCTACATCTAACGTATTCCTATCTAGCCAAAATCGCTACCCTAGAGCAGCTTTTTTCCGAATTGCTATCTGGAGTAACCTTAGATTTTGAAGGGGATGCTTACGAGGGCCTTCAAATTATGGGAGTGCTGGAAACCCGGGTGCTCGATTTCGAAAATATCATTATGTTGTCCGTAAATGAAGGTGTTCTCCCTGCAGGGAAATCCACCGCATCCTTTATTACCTACGACCTAAAAAAACAGTTTGGTCTCCCTTTGTATACAGACAAAGACGCTATTTATACCTATCATTTTTATCGCTTGATACAGCGGGTGCAATCTGCCACTTTTGTGTACAACAGTTTTATGCAAGGGCTCACTTCGGGTGAGAAAAGCCGCTTCCTTTTACAAATGGAAATGGAATCGCTTCCACAGCATAACCTTAGTTTAGAAACCATTGCCTCTGCCATAACCTTCACAAAACAGGAAGCAGAAGCTATCCACAAGAACCCTGAGATTCTTAATGTTATACAGTCGATTGCCCAACACTATTTTTCTCCTTCATCCTTAACCCTGTACATTAAAAATCCCATGGATTTTTATCGCCAAAAAGTTCTGGGTATCAATGAACAGGATACTATAGAAGAAACCGTGGCACTTAATACGCTGGGAACCATTGTACACAATGCACTGGAAGAACTTTATAAGCCCTTCGTAAATCAATCCCTGACCATCGCTTCCCTAACTGAAGCTAAAAAAAGGATCCCCGAATTGGTTACCCATCAATTCAAGCAAGAGTTCAAAGAAGGTAATTTTGAAAAGGGAAAGAACCTCATCATTTTCGAAGTAGCCAAAAGGTATGTCTCCAACATTGTCGCCCTGGATACTACCGAATTGCAAAAAGGACGCACCATCATAATTCGCCATTTGGAAAGCCAACTTAAAACCCCCATCTCAATAACAGGATTGGATTTTCCTATATTCTTGGGTGGAAAAGTAGATAGGATTGATGAGTACGACGGGACTCTACGCGTTATTGACTACAAAACGGGAGCTGTGCAACAAAGGGAACTGGAAATAGTAACCTGGGAAGAGATTATAGAAGACGAAGGGAGAAGCAAGGCATTTCAGGTATTAGCGTATGCCCTTGTTATTCAACAAGAATTGGGCATACAAAACCTAGAGGCGGGGGTAATTTCCCTTAAAAACATGGCGGGTGGATTTTTAAAGTTTGCTAAGCGTGAAAAACCCCGTGGTGGTATTAAAAATACTACTATTACCCCCGAAATACTACAAAGCTTTAGAACCCAACTGGAAAAGCTCATTGGGGATTTATGCAGTCCTTCCCTTCCGTTTACGGACATTTTACCTAAAAAATAGGGTTTTTCCTCATTAAAATTCAGGATTTTCATTCTTGACTGGCGTCTGTTTCTTGGGGACATTTGTATAAAACAATTCCCCATGATGACGAAAAGAACACATCAGAGCCTAAGAGGAAAGTGGCTAAAGATATTAAAAGGCACCCCCACCGAAAGTGAGGTGCAACACTTTAGAGCTGAGATAAAGGCTTATCAAGAAGGACAAAAGCCATTATTGTACCATAGTAAAAGTTATTAATCCTGGTATCAATCCAGGTCAACGTTAAGTTCAGGTTAAGTTTTAACTATTAGTGATCGAGCCCATGGCTTGGTCGTGAGGTTACGAAAACCCACACAAAAATGTGTGGGTTTTCTGTTTTAAATTCCACTTTTTTATTGCTATAATCTATGCTTATCTATATCACAAAACTATGAGCGTTTGCTACTTACCCATAGATTTAATAGATTTGTTCGAGTTAAAAACTCCCCATATCTAACTATTAACCTAATACCTTACCTATGAAAAAATGTACTTTGCTACTTTTTGTCGGGTTACTTATGGGCCTTTCGGCACCAGTAACTGCGCAAAACATTCAGCAAACTATCAATCGACAAATTGACCAATTGCTAGAGAGCAATAAGTTATCCACTCAGGATTCGCAATGGGTGATAACCGATCAACACACCAGTAGGACTACTGGCGTGCAACACGTGTATTACCGTCAATTACTTAACGGAATCGAAATCTATGGATCGCAGTCCAGCGTTCACTTAATGCCCAACGGGGAATTATTGAAGGCAAACAACCGATTTATTGAGGATGCTGCCAACAAGGCAACTGGAGCAACCAGTCCTTCTTTAACAGCTATCCAAGCCGTTCAAAATGCGGCGGGACATTTCAACTATTCCATTAGTGAAGGAATTTCTGTTCTGGAATCCCAGCTCGGGGGACAAGAACTAATGCTTACCCCAGGCGGCATTTCATTAAGCCCAATCCCAGCCAAATTGGTATATCAAGAAAACCAAGACGGAGAAGTAGTATTGGCTTGGGATATTTCTATAGAGGAAACCGCTCAGGAAAACTGGTGGAGTGTGCGTGTAGATGCCACTACGGGAACTATCATCGATCAAGTAAACTGGGGAGCCAGTTGTAACTTCGATCATGACCACAGTGCCCATGAGGAACTTAACTACAACCGAAACCTCTACGACATTCCTAATTACAATGAATTGATGGCCAAAAACAAAGCGGCTATGGAAGCCAATCTTTCCGCAAATAGCTATGAAGTCTTTGCCATGCCATTAGAAAGCCCTTATTATGGGGTACGAACTATAGAAACCAATCCAGCAAATGCAACGGCTTCTCCTTTTGGATGGCACGACACCAATGGATCTCCTGGTGCTGAATCTACGCTAACTACAGGAAACAATGCCGATGCATATGAAGACGGGGACAATCCAGGCTATCGAGCCAATGGTGGAGCTACGTTAGATTTCGTAGGATTCCCGTTCGATCAAGACTATAGCGCTGCCAATCAATACGAAGATGCAGCCTTGACCAACTTATTCTACTGGTCCAACATTATTCATGATGTATTGTACTTATACGGTTTCGACGAGCCTGCTGGTAATTTCCAAGATAATAACTACGGAAACGGAGGATTAGGAAACGATTGGGTTCGTGCCGAAGCCCAAGATGGATCTGGTACCTGTAACGCTAATTTCTTTACCCCTGCCGACGGAAGTTTGCCTAGAATGCAAATGTATGTTTGTGGCGACAAGGACGGGGATTTCGACAACCTTGTAATCGTTCACGAATACGGACATGGAATTTCCAACCGTCTTACCGGAGGTCCTGGAAACTCAGGATGTTTGGGTAATACCGAGCAAATGGGTGAAGGATGGAGTGACTGGTATGGTGCTGTAATGACCATTGAGCCCGGTGATGCCGGAACCGATTCCCGTGGTGTAGGAACTTATTTGTTCGATCAAGGACCTGGTGGGCCAGGGATACGTCCTTTCCCATACAGTACCGATTTTGGAGTAAATCCACAAACATATGATGATATTAAAACTGCTTCTGTGCCTCACGGACTAGGTTCTGTTTGGTGCAGTATGCTTTGGGAGCTTACCTGGGAGCTTATAGACGACCATGGTTGGGATCCAGATATTTATAACTTTACTGGGGATGTTGCCCAAGATGCAGGAAACGTTCAAACATTTGCCTTGGTAACCGAAGCTATGAAGTTACAACCCTGTAGTCCTGGATTCGTGGATGGGCGTGACGCTATTTTAGCTGCCGATGTTGCCCTTTATGGAGGTGTCAACGAATGTGCTATTTGGGATGCCTTCGCCCGTCGTGGATTGGGTGTAAGTGCCGACCAAGGATCTTCTTCCAGTAGAAGTGATGGAACCGAAGCCTTCGATACGCCTTCTGGTGTAGCTTCATTTACAGCTCCAGACGATGTTTGTGAGAACGAGGGAATCCTTACTGGATTAAGCGGTGGAACCCCTAGTGGAGGAGTTTATAGTGGACCTGGAGTTACCGACGACGGTAACGGTTCTACGTATTCCTTCGATCCTGCGGTTGCAGGTATAGGTGTGCACACCATTACGTACGATGTGCCTTCTGGACCCTGTTCTACAGCTTCTTCCGCCAATGATACTGTTGAAGTAATCGCCATCCCAGGAGCACCTGCTACCACAGGGGTATCCGATTTCTGTGTGGGTGATTCCGTAACCGTTTCAGCTACACCAAACGATCCAGGGAATGTGATTAGATGGTACGATGCCGAAATAGGTGGGAATTTCCTTTTTGAAGGGGAAGATTACACCTTTACGCCTGCTGGTTCTACGAGCGTATGGGCACAGGAACAAGCGCCTGGACCTTTATCACAACTTAAAATCTCTGAAATTACTTTACAAACCCCAGATCGTTTTGAGATTCAGAATGTAGGTTTGGCTGCAGACTATACAGGATATAGTGTAGCAGTAAGTGAAAGTCCTTATACTAATATTAACACAGTTAACCCAATAGTACAGAACTTAGGTGCTATGGGTGCCGATTCTGTAGTATGGTGGGATGACAGTAGTGGTTCTTCTCAATATTGGGGAAGTAACCTTTTCTGGGATGAAAGTGGTACAGGATGGATTATAATTATAGATGGTGCCGGTAACGTAGTGGATTCTGTATTCTGGAATTTAAGCGCTGCTCAAATTGCTGGCTTGAATGTTACCATAAGTGGTTTCAACATTACTGCGGCCGATTTGGATTGGACAGGTGCAGGAGCTACTTTCTCATCTCCTTGTAGCAATTCTTACCGTAGAATAGGCGATACCGACAATGCTGCTAACTGGGCCGATGTTTGTGTTGCTTCCGATTATGGAGTAGCCAATGGCGATATCAGTATTGAAGCTGCAGGATGTTTGGGAGCCCGTGGAGAAGCTGAAGTTACAGCCGATGCCGAAGCACCGACCATATCTTGCCCTGGCGATGTAACCGTTGGTGCCGATGCAGGTGCGTGTACGGCTTCCGGTGTGGATTTAGGGACTCCTACCACTAGCGACAACTGTTCGGGTGAAACCAGCAGCAACGATGCACCAGGTACCTTCCCAATTGGGGATACTACCGTGACTTGGACCGTTACTGATGCCGCAGGAAATACAGCTACCTGTACGCAAACCGTAACTGTAACCGACAACGAAAACCCAACCATATCTTGTCCTGGCGATGTAACTGTTAGTACCGACGCAGGTGCGTGTACGGCTTCTGGTGTGGATTTAGGAACTCCAACCACCAGTGATAACTGTTCGGGTGAAACCAGCAGCAACGATGCTCCGGCTACCTTCCCAATTGGGGATACTACCGTGACTTGGACCGTAACCGATGCTGCCGGGAATACAGCTACCTGTACGCAAACCGTGACTGTTACCGACGATGAAGATCCAACAGTAACCTGTCCTGCCGATGAAACCGTAACTGTAAACCAAGGGGAATTATACACGCTTCCAGATTACACGGGAAGTGCTAGTGCAGCCGATAATTGTACCGCTGCTCCAACCCTTACCCAGGATCCAGCTGCTGGAACCGATGTAGGACCTGGGGATACCACAATTACCATTACGGCTACAGACGATGCAGGAAATACAGGAACCTGTACCTTTACTGTAACGGTAGATGAGATATTAGGAGTTAATGATACTACCTTAAACAACCAGTTGGTATTGTTCCCGAATCCAACTTCTGGAATCCTTACTTTGGTAAACAACGGTAATGAAGTTTTAACTCAAATGACTATTACCGATGTAAACGGTAGAATTATACAAACAATCAACATGCAAAATGCAGATGCTCGCACCAACATTTCCATCGAAGCCTTAGCGGCTGGGATGTACTTTATCCGAATCGATTCGGAAAATTCGAGTGCTGTAAAGCAAGTTGTGAAACGATAATCATATCTTTTTTCAATAAGAAAAGCCCTGCAATTGCAGGGCTTTTTGTTTTCTAGCAAGAAATAAATGGTCCATTACCGATGGACTATTATACCCTTGGTAGTGCTTTGTTTTTATACTATGTCATACCGTACTACTTTTTATCCTAAAGATTTTCATTACATTGTATGCCACTGAATTTTAGTTTTTTTATAAGTTAATCCAAACCTCCATTCATTTTGGTTAGCTATTGCCAAATCCATAAAACCCCTATATTCCTACGGTCAATCCTACTATGCTTTTGGCTCGTGGTATACGGGTATGGTTATTCGCAAGACTATAAAATACAGGAACACTATATAAAGTATGAAAACCAAACATATACCCATAGTGATATCTTTTTGGACAGGGATGGGTTCCGTTGGTATACCACCCGAAATGGAATTATAAAGGATTATGGCGTTTCAAAAATTTATATTCCCTTACATCCGTTAGCTAAAGAAGCTGCCCAAGATTATGACATCGAGGAAGATGGTTTAGGAAACATTTGGGTAGGCAATATCTCTGGTGGTTACATTGTAGATCCTGTTTCGTACGAAGTAAAGGCATTAACATGGCATCCTAGTAATTCACAGGAAAACGAGCACTTTATGTCCTTAAAAAAAGGGCCTAATAATAGCATGTACATTATAACCGATAAAGGTAACTTGTTACAAGCTTATGCCAATGGCACCATAGAATGGATGGGAGCCACCCATTTAATAACGGATCCACACTGGATCAGTTTTTTAGGTAACGATCCTGAGAAGCTCTTATTTTGGCAGGACGAATCCCTCTACCTATGGGAAAATGACACATTGCTCTCCCTTTATGATAAAACCAAAGGGTTATTACCCCCCAATTGGGTTCTTATCGATAAGCTTCCTTCAGGAATCCCTCCCAAACGTTCGGGACACTTCTATTATGAAAGCACCCCTTTCGAATACCACTACCTCCCTAAGATTGACCAGTACTTATTTACAATCCCTTTCTACGGTGTTCGCGGTTTAATAGACGATACCGAATATGTCTTTATGGAAAATAAAGATGAACTTATAGTAACAAAGTTTGCCTCAGAAAGCAACACCCTTGTACTACAAAAGGATAAGACCATTCCAATAGAGGAGGGATTTGAAGTTATGACCCCGCATCCATCCGAAAATAAAATGTATTTATCATACTCCACAAAGTATGTTAGTATTATGTTTTATAGGCGTTTTACCCAACATTTATTAAGTAAGCAGTTGCATGCAAAAGATATCAGCACCCGAAATATAATATCCGACAGCTTGGGTTCCATCTATGCAGCAACCTACCAAGGGATTTATAAAATAGATACCACAGGAAAAGAAGGCAAACTAAATAATGATCTTGGGGGTATACGGTTTTTCATTTGGGAAAACGACTCTACATTCTTTGCGGCAACAGATGGGGAAAGCCTATTCCGGGTAAAAAGCAGAGATGGCTCACGGGATCCCTTAGAATTCGAACCCCCTTTTTCCAATTTTCAATTTACAACTATATTCAAGGATACCCTTTCCAATTATTTGTTAGGAGCCAATAAGGGAATGTTCACCTATAACCTAACTACCCAAGAGGTTAAAAAATGGCAACCTCCCGATCCACTGTACTCCTTAGAGGAACGCACCATCCACGATCTACTGAAAACAAATAACCAGGTGTGGGTTGCTACCAACAATGGGCTATATAAATTCGACCCAAAAAAGCAAGAAAGTTTCCATTATACCGAAAAGCAAGGCTTGCTAAGCAATGACATCTACGATATTCACTTAGATACAAACCACCTTTTATGGTTGGCCACAAATAAAGGCATCAATAGCCTAGACAGTTTAGGAAATATAAGTTCGTATACCCTAGCCGATGGTATTTCCGACAACAATATTTGTAATATCCTTGAAACCGACGATGATTTGTGGTTTAGTACCTATAGCGGTATCACCCTTATTGAAAAAGAATCGAAAAAGGTATCTATCTTGGAAATTTCTGATGAAGATGGACAGAAGACGGAATTTAACCGGTGGTCGGCACACAAGTTCAACGATAGTATTTTACTGTTTGGAAGCATTACAGGTATTTATAGCTTTAATACCCTCATAAAGAAAAATCATAAAGAGGACCCTCAATTAAAACTTACGTCAATTACCACTTTCAACAAAGATTTGGAAAAAGCAGAGAAAAATTGGAGCAATCTATCTGGGATCAAAACCTTAGAATTAGGACACCGAAACAACACCTTCACTGCTGAAGTAGCCTTAACCAATACACACAATATTAAAAACGCTACCTATCTATATACCATAGACGGATTAATGGACGATTGGATAAACCAAGGCAACAATCACGCTATTGTTATTAATGCCATGCCATCGGGATCTTATACCCTGCGAATTAGGGGAAGGAACGACTCGGGGGTTTTGAGTAGTAATGAAATATCCATCCCCATCTCTGTAGCTCCCGTTTTTTACAAATCCATTTGGTTTATTATCGCTACTATACTGTTTTTTGTAGGAATCACCCTGTTCTTTGCTTACCAATACAACAGGCGCAAGACCTTAGCTGCAGCTAATGAAACCAAGCTTAGGGAATTAGAAAAAAAGGCCTTGGTGGCACAAATGAATCCCCATTTTTTATTCAATACGTTAAATGGTATCCAGAATGCCATCCTACGTAAAAGTGAAAGAGAAGTAAACCGTCACATATCGGCTTTTTCCAAATTACTTAGAACCTCTTTAAATATGAGTTTTGAGGGTACCATTTCGCTAAAAGAAGAAATAGCATTCCTTCATTCCTATTTACAGCTACAGCAGGAAAAACTCCTTGGAGGGTTTCACTATTCCATTACCGTGGATGAGCCCGAGTCGATTTCCTACATTTTTATTCCTAGCCTCATGATTCAACCCTTGGTAGAAAACGCCATTCTTCATGGCCTTATGCATAAAAAGGGAGAAAGGGAACTAAATATCCATTTCCAGGTCTTTCCAGATTTGGTGGTTGGGACCATAAGCGACAACGGTATAGGGCGAAAAAATTCAGAAAAACTCAACCTTAGTTCTAAGCGGCTCTACAAGTCCAAGTCTACGGCCATCATGACCAAACGTATATCGGTACTCAACCAAATGGGCAAGGACCATAAGCTTGGTTATTCCATAGAAGACCTAAATCCCAACGATGAATTTCCGGGTACAAAAGTGATTATAACAATTCCAATAAAACCATATTCAAAAGAGTAAAAAACCGTAAAAAAGCCCTAAAATGTACCACTGTGGTACAGTTTGATTTTCGTGTTTTCTGTTATTTGCAAGCTCAATAGCATGGAATATTACAGGAAACTGAACGGGTACCTAACAGATTATCACAGTAAGGATTATGTAAACGATGGCCATAGGGAACTTGATAACTCTTCGTATAAATTGAAAAGCAAGTTCCAGCTCATCGACACGATCTATTTGCCTATTATTATCTGGAATTACGACATTCAACGGAAAGTTTTAAAGCTAACAACAGATAGTTTTGTTTATGACAATGCACACAATACCAACCTACAAAAGTTGTTGCAAACCATAAAACCCTGTTATGCAGAATACTTTGTGGAATTTGTAATAACATTTCATGATTTCCTATTGCAAATAACAAAGCAAAAGCAAGAAATTAGATATTCCATACAATGTTCACTTCCCATGAGGATGAACTCCAATGAATACAGTCTTGTTCAACTATATGTTATTCCCAGGGGCTTTTTTGGATATATTGATGCCATTAAATTTATTGCGCTCCCCATAAAAGAATACGAAAACGAAGTGATTAGCATCCATGTTTTGGAAAACTGGAAAGAAAATACAACCATAACCCAAAGCCTGTTAAAAAAAACCCCTGTGCGACCCATACTCACTACAGACCAAAAGGCGGTTTTCGAGTTGTTGATTAAAGGGTGTTCTAGAGAAGATGTTGCTAAAAGACTGAACAAAAAAGAGCATAATTTAAAGAACCTTTTCTTCCTTATCCAAAACCGGATTTCCACTTTTTTTGAAATTCAATTCAACTCTTTGGAAGAAGCTTTAGGCTTTTACCAAAAGTCATTTCCGTTTTACGAGTAACTCAAAATCCCGAATATTCCCATTTTCTGACCGTTCATACTCATATTTGACCGTTCATTGCCTTTCTCGAGGATAGCTTGTGCGAGCTATATAGTTTTGTTTTCAAAGTGCTCTGAACATGGAAGTCTATAATAAGTTATTGAACACCCTCGATCATTTCAATTATGATCGCACCAATGGGTACCCTACATTGGGTTTCAATACAAGGGCTTCGCACATAGATGAGCGGCACTATTCCATACTTAACCTATTGATATGGAAGTACGATTTGGAAAACAAAAAATTTGCACAAAAAAGCCAAGACTACGGTTTTCATTCCATATCAAAACACAATTTCAAAAACTTCCTGCATGCTATAAAGCCCTGCTTTTATGAATATGTAGTGGATCTATTCAATACTTATATTGAAATCTGCCTATCTGCAAAAGCCAGGCAACAACCTACGCTACAAATATTCCTGCCCATGATGCTTAATTCGGGAAGTTACCATTACGTCTCGTTATACGTAAGCCCAGATCTATACAGCAATAGGTTTCCAGAGTTATTGTTGGTAATGATCCCCTTAAAGGCCTATCAAAATGAGCCTTTGGGGTTTAATGTGTTTGTAAAAAACAAAAAAGACGCCCAGCTTACCAACAAAATAAAAGCCAATGTAAATGTAACCCCCATCCTTACCAAAAGGCAGCAGATTATCTTTTCCCTCGTCTCCCAAGGATATAGTTCCAAAACCATTGCGGAGATTACCCAAAAATCCCAAGATAGTGTCCTTAAGCTATTTGGCAGGATCAATACAAAGCTCTCCGAATTTTTCGACATTCCCTTCGCTTCGGTTTCCGATGCCACTCACTTTTACCGAAAGTGCTTTATTGAGTAATAAGGCATACTCGAGATTTTTAATACTCCTTTCTTTTTTGGGTTCACCCCTACTTTTTACACATACTATCAAGAAAATATGTTGCCATAACATATCCCCTTTCTACCCCTAAGCTTTTTCGAAAAAACCACCTCTGTTTTCAGTTGAAAACAACCTGTTCTTAGTTCAAGTTATTCATTATCAAACAAATATGTTTTTTATCGTGATTTATTAACACTTCATCGAAAAAAACGCATCAACATACTAGGGTGGTACATTCTATAGGCCCCCGTTGAGCTTTTCTTTGTTTTACGGAAAAACCGCAGTTATTCTACCACAGTAGCATAACACTAATGACCAAACACAAATCACACCTGAAATTAGAATTAACAAAAATAAAATAGTATGAAACGAATCATTACCCTATTACTTTTTACAGTAGTTACCGTAACGGGTTATGCCCAAGTAGGGATTGGGACACCACTTCCCAACAACTCGGCGCAATTGGATATCGTAGCCAATGACAAAGGGGTGCTGTTCCCAAGAATAGCACTAACCAACAGCGGGGATGTAACCACCATAACCAATGGTAATGTTACCAGCCTGTTTGTTTACAATACTGCAACCTCTGGAGACTTAGTTCCGGGATACCATTATTGGGATGGCAACCGTTGGCAACGGGTTACCAACGATAGTGATATTGCCGGATTGGAAACCCTAACCGTAATATCGCAAGATGTAGATGCTGGGACCATTACCTATACAGATGAAAATGGAGACGACACTGTCTTGGACCTAGCTGCCATGATTGCAGCCAATGAAACCCTCACTACCCTTATCGACAACGGGAACGGGACCATTACCTATACAGACGAGGACGGAAACGATACCGTAATCGACTTAGCTGCTATCATAGACAATTTTGAAACCCTCACAACCATCAGTATCGATATTACAGCTGGAACCATTACTTATACAGATGAAGATGGAAACACCACCGTACTCGATTTGGCTGCTTTGGTCGATGCCCACGAAACCCTAACCATTCTTACCGACAATGGGGATGGCACCATGACTTACACCGACGAGGACGGCAATGACACTGTCATCGATCTGGCTACCATTATCGATAACTTCGAAACGGTAACCACAATCACGGACAATGGGGACGGAACCATAACCTATGTGGATGAAGATGGAAACCCAACCACCATAGATATAGGCGCCATTATAGATGCCGAAGAAACCCTTACTGTTCTGGAACTGCTTATAGACGGCAGCACCTTGCAGTATACCGATGAAGATGGCAACACCACACAAATAGACTTAGCTGCTATTATCGACAACTTCGAGACCGTAACCACCATTACAGACAATGGGGACGGAACCGTGACCTATGTAGACGAAGACGGGAATCCTACCACCATAGACATAGGCGCTATTGTAGATGCTGAAGAAACGTTGACAACGCTTACCGACAATGGAGACGGAACCATGACTTATGTAGATGAGGATGGGAACTCAACCGTGATCGATCTCGCTACCATTATCGATAATTTTGAAACACTTACAACTATTACCGATAACGGGGACGGAACCGTAACCTATGTAGATGAAGACGGGAACCCAACCACCATAGACATAGGCGCTATCGTAGATGCTGAAGAAACACTTACTGTTCTTGAGCTTTTGCTGGACGGAAGAACCCTACAGTATACCGATGAAGATGGGAACACTACCCAAATCGATCTAGCAGTGGTGATCGATAATTTCGAAACCCTTACCACCATTAGTATCGATGCCGTTGCAGGAACCATTACCTATGTGGATGAGGATGGAAATCCAACCGTGTTGGATGTAGGAGCCTTGGTAACCGCTCAGGAAACCATTACAACATTAATCCGCAACGACGGACAATATACCTATACCAGTGAAGATGGTACTATGACCACCTTCAATGTAACACAGACCGCTATTGGCGATCCCAACCTAAACGGAACCAACGGTATTGGGGGCGATATTTACGTAGATGCCAGTAACGGAGACGTGTATACCTGGAATCCCAACACAGGGATGTGGGAGAGTGTGAGCAATTCAGACTTCAGCCCTTACGACACCAATGCCGATGCCATTAATGATGCCAGGTTCTTCAGGTACCTGTCCGATGAAACCACCATACGTCCAAATTCCGATTTCAACATCCAGGACAATGGAGATGTAGGGATAGGCACCAACCTACCCGATGCCAAACTCGATGTTTCTGGTGGCGACGTACAGTTTGAGAACTACCCCAATACAAGAGACGATAACGGAACCACACCGGCAAACAACATACTATATACAGATGCCAACGGTAATGTACTATCTGCCGATGCAGCAACGGTTATTACCGGCTTCGAAACCATTACTACCCTAGTTAACAACGGCGACGGGACCTATACCTATACCAGCGAGGATGGAACAGCCACTACCTATGACGTAACGCAGACCGGGACGGGCGATCCTAATGGAAACGGGACCACCGGATCCGCAGGGGATGTCTATGTGGACGAGACCACAGGAGACATCTGGACCTTCGATGGCACCACATGGGTACAACAGACCGGGGACGGGACACAGTCCGTGGTGACACAGACCGTGACCACGGGTAACGAACTGGCCACGCACGACGACGGGCTGGGCAACATCACCTCCATCCTGGAGACC